>NZ_JBHYVB010000108.1:38363-38647 GCF_042750115.1 Streptomyces sp. NPDC059455 | reverse complement strand
AGGGGGCCCCCCCCCCCGCCCCGGGGGTCCAGGGGCGGAGCCCCAGTGCCCTGACCTGCCGTCGACCGCCTGCGGCACCATCGTGGCTGGTCGCGCCCACGCGGCGGAGCCGCACATCGACACAGCCCCGCGCCCCCGGGTTCCAGGGGCGGAGCCCCTGTCTGCGGCACCATCGTGGCTAGTCGCGCCCACGCGGCGGAGCCGCACATCGACACAGCCCCGCGCCCCCGCGGGGGGCCCCCCCCCCCCCCCGGGGTGCCGGGGGGGGACCCGGGGTGGGTGGG
>NZ_JBHYVB010000108.1:0-38353 GCF_042750115.1 Streptomyces sp. NPDC059455 | reverse complement strand
CCGGGGGCGTGCGCCCCCCGCCGGGGGGGCCCCACACACCCCCCCCCCCCCGCCCCGCGCGGGGGCCCCTTCCGCACCCCCGGGGTCCAGGGACGGAGCCCCTGGTTACGGGAAGGGGCGGGGAGGGGAAGATCCGCCACCCGCCGCCTCCGGGCCGCCGTCAGCGCTTCGCCGCGGGCGAGCCGGAGGGCGTCGGCGACGGGTCGCTCGGGGCCGGGGTCGGCTGGTCGGAGGGGCCCGTGGGGCCGGGGGACGCGCCCCGGCCCTCGATCAGCACCACCGCGCCCGCCGGGTCCACCGAGACCCGCGCGCTCCAGTGCCCGGCCGGCTCCCGATCGTGGTCCACCGAGACCGTGATGGTCGTGGAGTCGCCGGGCCGCAGCGCCCCGGCCGGGTGGTTCAGCTGGAGCCAGGTCGCCCCGGCGGAGGCCGACCAGTGGACCGGTGAACCGCCGGAGGCGGTGAGGGTGATGACCGTCACATCGCCCTCGGGGTGGGCCGTGACCGTGAGCCGCCCCGGCCCTGGGGCGGGCCGGGAGGGTCCGGAGCCGTTCCCGGGGCGGCCGCCACCGGCCGGGGAGCGGTCCGGGCGGGACGGCTCGCCGCCCTTGTGCCCCGGCCGCTCCACCACACCGTCCGCGTCGATCACCTCGACCGACACATCCGACGCCCCGCGGCCCGCCTTGGCGCTGCGCGGGCCGGAGCCGATCCGCGTGCCGGAACGGTCCTGCGCACTGCCGGTCTGCTCGTACGAGCGCCGGGCGGGCCGGTCCTGACCGGCCGGGGCCTGGTCCACGCCGTCCGCGTCGGCGGCGGCCACCGAGTCCGTGTCACGCTCGTCACCGGCGAGCGGTGCGCCCCGGTAGGCGGCCCACAGGGCGAGCACCGGGGCCGCCACGACCGTGGCGACCACCGTCGTGGTCATCACGCGGCTGCGCATCCGGCTGCGGCGGGCGGCCCGGTCCTGGGGCTCCAGCGGAAAGCCACGCCGGTCGAACCGGGGCCCGGCGCCCGCGCGGGCGGGCCGGCCGTTGAGCGCGCCCAGCAGTGCGGCGTGCACGGCGGCGCGGGGGGCCTCCACCACCGGCAGCGCGGCGGGCGCGGCCGCCGTACCGGGCCAGGGTCCGTCGGCCGTGGCGCGCTCGGCCATCCGGCGGCACTCGCGGCAGTCGTCCACATGGCGCACCAGCTCACGGCGGAGGGCGGCGGAGAGCAGCACCTGGGTGTCGCCCGCGAGCCGTGCGACCACCGGGCAGTGGCCGAGCTCGACGACGGCGAGCGCGGCGCGGGTCCGCTCCACCTCGCAGGCGGCGCTGGAGAGCAGGGCGCGGGTCTCCTCCTGGTCCTTGCCGAGCACCGCGGCCACCTCGGAGGGGCCCAGCCGGTGGCGCACCGCGAGCTCGAGCGCCTCGCGCTGCTCGGCGGAGGTCCCGGCGGCCTCCGGCCAGGCCAGCGCGGCCAGTTCGCGGCGGCGCTGGGCGGCGATGGGCTCCGGCAGCTCGGCCCCGGCGCCGTCGCCCGGGGTGTCCGTCCCCGTACGGCCGCGGCGTTCGGCCAGTTTGCGCAGACAGGCCCAGCGGGCGACCGCGTAGAGCCACGGGCGGGACAGCTCGCCCTCCGCGGTCACCCGGCCCCGCCCCCGGCCGGTGCGGCGCTCGGCCACCGCCAGTACGTCGCCCACCGCGACGGCCGCGGCGTCGTGCTCGCACAGGGCCGACAGGCAGTACGTGAACAGGCCGTCCAGGTACGGCTCGTAGCGTTCCGGAGGCCGCTGGGGGCGGGTGGTGGTGGAGCGGGGCGCACGGCGCCGCGCCCGCTGTGCGCCGGTGGTCTGTGTCGAGTGCTCGGACCTGCTGCTCATCACCCGGCGACGGTAGGCGGATGATGCAGACTTCCTCGCGTCACTTGCGCTGTTTTAACCCTTACGGGTGACCATCTCCCTCATAAGGGGACAGGTGTCCCCCTCCGGTGGCCACAACCTGCTATGCGCCCTCCGCCGTTCGGCTCTGTCGGTGGGCGACGCTAGCGTTACGGCATGGCTGCCCGTAGCTCCTCCCGCTCATCCGCCAAGGACCGACCCTCCTACCGCTGTACGGAGTGCGGCTGGACCACCGCCAAGTGGCTCGGCCGCTGCCCGGAGTGCCAGGCGTGGGGCACGGTCGAGGAGTACGGGGCGCCCGCGGTGCGCACCACCGCACCCGGCCGGGTCACCTCGGCCGCCCTGCCCATCGGCCAGGTGGACGGCCGTCAGGCCACCGCGCGGGGCACGGGCGTGGACGAGCTCGACCGGGTGCTCGGCGGCGGGCTGGTCCCCGGCGCGGTCGTGCTGCTCGCCGGGGAGCCCGGGGTCGGCAAGTCCACGCTGCTGCTGGACGTGGCGGCCAAGGCCGCCTCCGAGGAGCACCGCACGCTCTACATCACCGGTGAGGAGTCGGCGAGTCAGGTGCGGCTGCGCGCCGACCGCATCGGCGCGCTGAGCGAGCATCTCTACCTCGCCGCCGAGACCGACCTCTCGACGGTCCTCGGCCATCTGGACTCGGTCAAGCCCTCGCTGCTCGTCCTGGACTCGGTGCAGACCGTCGCCTCGCCCGAGATCGACGGCGCGCCGGGCGGGATGGCGCAGGTGCGCGAGGTGGCCGGGGCGCTGATCCGCGTGTCCAAGGAGCGCGGGATGTCCACGCTGCTGGTGGGCCATGTCACCAAGGACGGGGCCATCGCCGGGCCCCGGCTGCTGGAGCATCTGGTGGATGTCGTGCTGCACTTCGAGGGCGACCGGCACGCCCGGCTGCGGCTGGTGCGCGGGGTGAAGAACCGCTACGGGGCGACGGACGAGGTCGGCTGCTTCGAGCTGCACGACGAGGGCATCACCGGGCTCGCCGACCCCTCCGGGCTGTTCCTCACCCGCCGCGACGAGCCGGTGCCGGGCACGTGTCTGACGGTCACCCTGGAGGGCCGCCGGCCGCTGGTGGCCGAGGTGCAGGCGCTCACCGTGGACTCCCAGATCCCCTCGCCGCGCCGGACCACCTCCGGTCTGGAGACGTCCCGGGTCTCGATGATGCTGGCCGTGCTGGAGCAGCGCGGCCGGATCAGCGCGCTGGGCAAGCGGGACATCTACAGCGCCACGGTGGGCGGGGTGAAGCTGTCCGAGCCCGCCGCGGACCTCGCCGTGGCGCTCGCGCTGGCCAGCGCCGCCAGTGACACCCCGCTGCCCAAGAACCTGGTGGCGATCGGCGAGGTGGGGCTCGCGGGCGAGGTCAGGCGGGTCACCGGGGTGCAGCGGCGGCTGACGGAGGCGGCCCGGCTCGGCTTCACCCACGCCCTGGTGCCGGGCGACCCGGGCCGGATCCCGGACGGGATGCGGGTGCTGGAGGTGGCGGACATCGGGGACGCGCTGCGGGTCCTGCCGCGGCGCCGGGAGCGGGGCGAGAAGGCGCGGGTGGAAGCGGACGACCAGGGCTGACATGGTGGGCGGTGCGTCACCGGAGCGGTGGCGGAAGCGTGGCCGTGTGCGCTGGTGAGGGCGTACGCCGGGGGTCGGTGAGCCGGGTGGCGCACCGCCCAGGGGGAGTCGCACTCCGCTTCACGCCTACAGGCGTACGCCGGGAGACCCCACGGGAGGCCGGTGGCCGCCGGTAGACTTTGCCCTGGTCTCGCCCATACGTGGCCTCGCGCACCGGCATGGCGGGGCGACTCGTGGCACCGACAGACCTTGCGACGGAGGAGTGCAGTGGCAGCAGGCGACCGGGCAACGGCACCCGGCAAGGCCGACGGTCTGATGCGTGCCTCCCTGAGCGCGGTCGCGCCGGGTACGGCGTTGCGCGACGGCCTCGAGCGCGTTCTCCGGGGAAACACCGGCGGGCTGATCGTGCTCGGCACCGACAAGACCGTCGAGTCGCTGTGCACCGGCGGCTTCGTCATCGACGTCGAGTTCACCGCGACCCGGCTGCGCGAGCTGTGCAAGCTGGACGGCGCGCTGGTGCTCGACAAGGACATCTCCAAGATCGTGCGGGCCGGGGTGCAGCTGGTCCCGGACGCGGCGATCCCCACCGAGGAGACCGGCACCCGGCACCGGACCGCGCAGCGCGTCTCCATCCAGACCGGCTTCCCGGTGGTCTCGGTCAGCCAGTCGATGCGGCTGATCGCGCTGTATGTGGACGGTCAGCGGCGGGTCCTGGAGGACTCGGCGGCGAT
The DNA here is from genome assembly GCF_042750115.1 of Streptomyces sp. NPDC059455. Classification (NCBI taxonomy): domain Bacteria; kingdom Bacillati; phylum Actinomycetota; class Actinomycetes; order Kitasatosporales; family Streptomycetaceae; genus Streptomyces; species Streptomyces sp. NPDC059455. Next base: position 34,162 of record NZ_JBHYVB010000108.1, on the reverse strand, counting down.
CCTCTCCCGCGCCAACCAGGCGCTGGCCACGCTGGAGCGGTACAAGCTCCGCCTCGACGAGGTGGCGGGCACGCTCTCGGCTCTGGAGATCGAGGACCTGGTCACCGTCCGGGATGTGAGCGCGGTCGCGCAGCGGCTGGAGATGGTCCGCCGTATCGCCACCGAGATCGCGGAGTACGTGGTCGAGCTGGGCACCGACGGCCGGCTGCTCTCCCTCCAGCTGGACGAGCTGATCGCGGGCGTGGAGCCCGAGCGCGAGCTGGTGGTGCGGGACTACGTGCCCGAGCCGACCGCCAAGCGCACCCGTACGGTGGCCGACGCGCTCGCCGAGCTGGACCGGCTGACCCACGCCGAGCTGCTCGAACTCCCCATCGTGGCCCGCGCGCTGGGGTACACCGGCTCGCCCGAGACCCTCGACTCGGCGGTCTCGCCGCGCGGCTTCCGGCTGCTGGCCAAGGTGCCGCGGCTGCCGGGCGCCATCATCGAGCGGCTGGTGGAGCACTTCGGCGGTCTGCAGAAGCTGTTGGCCGCGAGCGTGGACGATCTGCAGATGGTGGACGGCGTGGGCGAGGCCCGGGCCCGCTCGGTCCGCGAGGGGCTGTCCCGGCTGGCCGAGTCGTCCATCCTGGAGCGGTACGTCTAGCTCCGCGGGGCCGCACGTCGTGCGTGCGGGGTCGGGGCACGGCGGCTCCCGCCACCAGCCGACCGCGACAGGGTAGATGACCCTCGGGCCGAAGCGGTCCAGCAGCCAGCCGGAGGGAATCTGGAACAGGGCGTAGGTCCAGAAGAACGCCGAGAGCATCACCCCTTGCACGGCGGAGCTGATGTGGAACTCATCCGACATGTGGGGCATCGCCACACTCAGCGCGGCGCGGTCGAGATAGGCGATCGTGAGGCCGAGCGCCGAGAAGCCGACGATCGTCCATCGCATGCGGCTGTGTCGCCGAGGCGGTGACGCCGGGGATCTCCCGGCCTTGGACAAGGGCACGCTGGACTGGGGCACCATCGCTCCCGAAGTTGGATAGGCTCCCCCACAGAGGGAGCATGCTGACTCTCTGTCGCGGCCCGGGATCTTGGCGGTGAACGGGCCGCATCTCACATCGTCAGTGGATGAGCGGCTGCTGCCTGATCAGTTCAGTCGGCCCGACTGCCGGCCGGCGCGGCCTGCACCCGAGGCGACCCCGCAGCATAAATGGACACTGGTCCCCTAATCCGGGCATTTCGCCTCTCATATATGACGTATGATGCACGACGCGATGAAGGTAGGAGCGCCCATGGGTATTCGTCAACGCTTTTGACAAACCCTGCGGCTGATGACCCATCACCGATTCGAGCAGCACACAGCGATACCAACGCCCCCCGGCAGAAGCAGCCGGGGGGCGGATTCGGTCCTTGGCTGGGGGACCCGGTCCTTGGTGGGGGCCTAGTCCTTCTCGAGGACGAACGACACCTTGGCCGTGCCGAGGCCGTCCACCTTCACCTCGACCAGATACGTGCCCGGCTTGGCCGACGCGCCGCCCGACGGCGTGGCGCAGTGCTCGGCGCTGCGCTTGCGGTCCCACTCCACGGTGCGCTTGGTCTGGCCGGACCCCGGCACCTCGACCAGCGCGGCGGCGCTGCCCTCGGGGCAGTCGTCGGAGGCCCAGACGTGGGCGTTGTGGGCGTCGGTGATGGTCAGCGAGGCCGCGGCGCGCCCGAAGTCGACCTTGCAGGAGCTCGACTTGGTGTTCTTCACGACGATCTCGAAGTTGGGCTTCTCCCCCGGCGCCCAGGTGTTCTTGACCTTGGAGTCCTTGACGCTGCGCACCGTCAGCTCCGCGTCACCGGGGCGGCAGTCCCGCAGGCTCGACCCGGCGGGCAGGCCCTGCCCGGTCCCGGTGCCGATACCACCGCCCGCGCCGCCGCCCGCGCCACCGCCCGAGGAGCCGCCCGCGCCGCCGGAGCCGCTGCCGCCGCCCGCGCCACCGCCGCTCGCGTCCGCACCGCCGTCGTCCGAGCCGCCGCCGCTGCCCCCGCTGCCGCCGGAGCCGCCCGATCCCGAGCCGCCGCTGTCGGACTCGTCGCGCCCGCCCGGCCGTTCGCTGTTGACCGGTCCGGAGGAGGAGGGGCCCGGGGTGATCGTGCTCGCGGGTCCCCCGCCGCCCGATCCCTTGCCCTCGTCACTTCCGCCACCTCCCGCACCACCCCAGCCGAAGGCCCAGATGACCACGAGAATGATGGCGACGAGCAGGGCCAGCGCAACGGCCCTCCGCCGCCAGTAAATGGAGGAGGGAAGCGGCCCGATCGGATTGCGCAGAGATCCCACGCGGAAACTCTACGAGAGATCGGGAGCACAACCGGCCAATAACCCCCGCTCCAGGCCCTACTTTTCTCATGATCCGACCGGATCCGGCACATGAGGGGTCCCCCAGACGCCCACAAGGTGCCCTGAGGTCACCCCAGGGGCGCCGAAAGACCGCACCCGGGCGCGGCAAGCGGCCATCCGTTCCCGTACGGGCGCCGTATCGCACGATTTGGCAACGACTGGCGCGGCTCGACCCGAACGCCCGCGCCCTGGGCCCCGTGAGCCGTCCCGTCATGTCAGGATCGGATGCGATGACTGCCATTTCCGCTTCCGCCGTCCCGGCCGCCGCATCCTCCGACCCCGACGGAGCCGTTCTGCACCGGCCCGTCATCGACTGGTTCGACGCGCACGCGCGCGACCTCCCCTGGCGCCGCCCCGAGGCGGGCGCCTGGGGTGTGATGGTGAGCGAGTTCATGCTCCAGCAGACCCCGGTGAACCGGGTGCTGCCGGTGTACGAGCAGTGGCTCGCCCGCTGGCCGCGCCCGGCCGACCTGGCCGCGGAACCGCCCGGTGAGGCGGTCCGCGCCTGGGGCCGGCTGGGCTATCCGCGCCGGGCGCTGCGGCTGCACGGCGCCGCGGCCGCCATAAGGGAGCGGCACGGCGGTGACGTACCGCGCGACCACGCCCAGTTGCTGGCGCTGCCGGGGGTGGGTGAGTACACGGCGGCGGCCGTGGCCTCGTTCGCGTACGGCCAGCGCCATCCGGTGCTGGACACCAATGTCCGCCGGGTGTTCGCGCGCGCGGTCAGCGGTACGCAGTACCCGCCGAACGCCACCACCGCCGCCGAGCGCAAGCTGGCCCGCACCCTGCTCCCCGAGGAGGAGCCGACCGCGGCGCGCTGGGCGGCCGCCACGATGGAGCTGGGCGCGCTGGTCTGCACGGCCCGTACCCCCGACTGCGTACGCTGCCCGATCGCCGCGCTGTGCGCCTGGCGGCAGGCCGGTTCGCCGGAGCACGAGGGACCGCCGCGGCGCGGCCAGACCTACGCCGGCACGGACCGCCAGGTGCGGGGCAAGCTGCTCGCGGTGTTGCGGGAGGCTGTGACACCGGTGCCGCAGACGGCGCTGGACCAGGTGTGGGACGAGCCGGTGCAGCGGGCTCGCGCGCTCGACGGGCTCGTCTCCGACGGACTGGTGGAGCCGCTCTCGGGCGGCCTCTACCGGCTGCCGCTGACCTGAGAACATCCCTCGTCACGGCCCTGTCTGTGACAGACCTGTGACACGCCCAGGACCCGGTTCTGACACTCAGTCGGGCCGGGTTCCGTTGTTACACAACCTATGGGTAGCTGTGCGTTTGCCGAGGCGCAGTTGCGCATGGCGCCGCAACAGCGCCTCCGTAGCGTCCTTCCCGTGCCGAGCGAGAAGCCGGACACATCAACGGCGGGGAAACAGCGGGATGGAGGCTGCACATCATGAGCAGCAGCAATGTTCTGGACTTTGAGGAGTACGTGCGGAATCGGCAGGACGCGCTGCTGCGCAGCGCCCGTCGGCTGATCCCCGACCCGGTCGAGGCACAGGATCTGCTCCAGACCGCCTTGGTGCGCACCTACGGCCGCTGGGACGGCATAGCCGACAAGTCGCTCGCGGACGCCTATCTCCGGCGCGTGATGATCAACACCCGTACCGAGTGGTGGCGCGCCCGCAAGCTGGACGAGGTGCCCACCGAGCAGCTTCCGGAGGCGAGCGTCGACGACGGCACCGAGCAGCACGCCGACCGCGCCCTGCTGATGGACATCCTTTCGGTGCTCGCTCCCAAGCAGCGCAGTGTCGTGGTGCTGCGACACTGGGAGCAGATGACGACCGAAGAGACCGCGGAGGCGCTCGGAATGTCGACCGGAACGGTCAAGAGCACGCTGCACCGGGCGCTGGCCCGGCTGCGGCAGGAGCTGGAGAGCCGCGATCTGGACGCCCGCGCGCTCGGCCGTCAGGACGGGGGCAGCAAGCCGGCCACCAACGTCCGGCAGCACACGGGTCGGGTCCGGCGCGCCCGCCAGGAGCGGGGGCAGGAACGGTGCGCGGCCTGACCAGGGCCTCTCCCAACAGGACGGTCATGCTCACCGGCGGCGCGGTCGTGGGCCTCGCGGCCGCCGGCGGCTGGATGCTGGCCGGATGCGGTGACGCGAGCCAGGGGGTGCGCAAGGAGGGTCCGGCGAGCACCGAGTGGGCCTCGGCCGCCGCGGACTCCGGCGCGTACGCGGGTGGCCGTGGATCGGCCCGGCCGTCACCGGCTACCGGGAAGAAGGTCGACGTGATCAAGCTGGTCAAGGCGGATCCGCAGGTCAGCGACGATCTGAAGACGAGCCTCAAGCCCTGCCCCACGGCCAAGGAGCGCGAGTCCAAGCAGGAGATCAAGGGCTATCCGGTGGACGTGACGTCCGGCCGGCTGACCGGCTCCGCCGATTCCGACCTGGTCATCAACGTCATGAGCTGCACCGACGGCTTCGGCATCGGCTCGTATGTGTACCGCAAGGTGGGCGACCGGTACGAGAACGTCTTCAGCGATGAGCAGCCGCCCGTCTACGCCGATGTCGCCAAGGACGAGCTGCGAGTGACGAAGCTCTCCTACACCTCCGGGGACTCGGTCTGTTGCCCTTCGAGCGAGACCGTGATCACCTACGGCTGGTCCGGAGCGGACCGTTCGTTCACGGTGCGGTCCCGCGAGCGCACCGACTACAGCAAGAATGTGCCCACGCCCAAGGAAGAGGCGACCCCGGCGCCGACCGCGCGCGCCGACGACGGAACGGAAGGCTGAAGCGAGGCTGTGGCCGAGACCCATGTGCTCTTCGTCGAGGACGACGATGTCATCCGTGAAGCCACGCAACTCGCCCTGGAGCGCGATGGCTTTCTCGTGACGGCCGCGCCCGACGGGCTGACCGGCCTCGAGCGCTTCCGGGCCGACCGCCCCGATATCGCGCTGCTCGATGTGATGGTTCCGGGCCTGGACGGGGTCAGCCTGTGCCGCCGGATCCGCGACGAGTCCACCGTTCCCGTGATCATGCTTTCCGCGCGCGCCGACTCCATCGATGTGGTGCTCGGCCTCGAAGCCGGCGCCGACGACTATGTGACCAAGCCCTTCGACGGCGCGGTGCTGGTGGCCCGCATCCGGGCCGTGCTGCGCCGCTTCGGCCATGCCAGCGGCCCCGGCGGGCGGGGCGCGGAGCCCGTCCCCGAGGAGCCCGACGGCGGGGTGCTGCGCTTCGGCGATCTGGAGGTCGACCCCGAGGGCATGGAGGTCCGCAAGGGCGGCCTTCAGGTGGCGCTCACCCCGACCGAGATGCGGCTGCTGCTGGAGTTCTCGGCCGCGCCCGGCACCGTGCTCTCCCGCGACCGGCTGCTGGAGCGGGTCTGGGAGTACGGCTGGGGCGGGGACACCCGGGTCGTGGACGTCCATGTGCAGCGGCTGCGCGGCAAGATAGGCCAGGACCGCATCGAGACGGTCCGCGGCTTCGGCTACAAGCTCAAGGGCTGAGCGGCGTTGCGGCAGCTCGCACTGCGCACCGGCTTGCGGTGGAAGGTCAGCCTCGCCATCGCGGCCGTGAGCACGCTGGTCGCGGTGGTGCTGAGCCTCGTCGTCCACAACGCGGCCCGTGTCTCCATGCTCGACAACAGCCGCACCGTGATGGACGAGCGGGTGAAGGTCGCCCAGCGGTGGTACGAGCAGTCCCGGGTGCTGGGGTTCGGCGCCAAGCTGGACGACCCCCATCTGCCCGATCAGCTGAAGAAGGAGGCGTGGCGCGGCCAGCGCGCCACCTATCTGGAGGACTCCGGCACCGGCACCCCGGAGGTGTGGGCCTCGGTTCCGCTGCGGAACGGCAAGGTGCTGTCCGTCCACACCAAGTTCCAGGACCGGTTCGCGGTCCTCAACGACCTGGACCGGGTGCTGCTCATCGGCTCGGTGGCGGTGGTGCTGGGCGGTATCGCGCTCGGTGTGCTCATCGGCGATCAGCTCTCCCGGCGGCTGCGCAAGGCGGCCACCGCAGCCCGCAAGCTGGCCGAGGGCGACTCCGAGGTGCGGGTGCGCGAGTCGATCGGCGGCCGGGTGCGCGATGAGACCGACGAGCTGGCGCGGGCGGTCGACGGCATGGCCGAGGCACTTCAGCAGCGGCTGGAGGCCGAGCGCCGGGTGACCGCCGATATCGCGCACGAGCTGCGCACCCCGGTCACCGGGCTGCTCACGGCAGCCGAACTGCTGCCGCCCGGCCGCCCCACCGAGCTGGTACGGGACCGGGCGCAGGCGATGCGCACCCTGGTCGAGGACGTCCTGGAGGTCGCGCGGCTGGACGGCTTCGCGGAGCGCGCGGAGCTCCAGGAGATAGCCGTGGCCGAGTTCATCGCCCGCCGGGTCCGGGCGGTGGCCCCCGACGCGGCGGTCAACGTGGTGCGCGACGCCCATGTCTCCACCGACCCCCGGCGGCTGGAGCGGATCTTGGGCAATCTGCTGGCCAACGCCGCCCGGCACGGCAAACCGCCCTTCGAGGTCACCGTCGAGGGGCGGATACTGCGCGTCCGCGACCACGGCCCCGGCTTCCCGGAGGAGCTGCTGAAGGACGGGCCGAGCCGGTTCCGCACCGGCAGCAAGGACCGCGCGGGCACCGGGCACGGCCTGGGGCTGACCATAGCCGCGGGCCAGGCGCGGGTGCTGGGCGCCCGGCTGACGTTCCGCAACGCGGATCCGCTGATGGACAGCGGCGACGAGGCGGACGGGGAGTGCCGGGGCGCGGTCGCCGTGCTCTGGCTGCCGGAGTCCGCGCCCACCAACACCGGCAGCTTCCCGATCATCGAGGTGCCGGACTGAGCACTCGGCCGGGGCACTGAGCTCAGCTCGGAGTCCCGACCGCTCAGCTCGACTCGGAGTCCCGACCACTCAGCTCGAGGTGCAGCCGTCCCACGGCTTGCTGAAATCCAACTCCTCGCGGGGCTGGGTGAACGAGAACCAGTTGCCGGAGTCGTCGCGGAAGAGCGCCTCGGTGCCGTACGGACGCTCCTGGGGCTCCTGGACGAACTCCACGCCCTTCGCCTTGAGCGCCTCGTAGTCCCGGTGGATGTCATCGGTGGTGAACACCCCGGCGCCGAGCACACCCTTGGCGACCAGCGTCCGGAGGGCCTCGGCGGACTCCGGGTCGAGCCCGGGTGAGCGGGGCACCATCAGGGTCAGCTGCACATCCGGCTGGTCCTTGGCGCCGACCGTCAGCCAGCGCATACCGCCGCCCTCGCCGTCCCCGCCGATGCTCATGTCGGTGCGGACCTCGAAGCCCAGCTTCTCGGTGTAGAACTCCTTGGCCCGGTCCTGGTCGAGGACCCAGACGGTGACGATGGACATCCCCTTGATCATTGCTGCCTCCGGAGGTTTCGGGGTGGGCCGCGCGCGTCGTCGCGACGTGGCCACGGTAGGCAGCGGCGGATTCATTCCGCTTCTCGAGAATTGCGGTCCTTGGAGCCCGGTGCGCGGGCGTCGCGCCCGCCGTACCACAGCATCGCGTAACACCCCGGGATGACCGCCGCGGCCCGGCCGACGTACAGGTCCCGGTAGGCGCGGGGGGTGAGCCCGGTCTGCCGCTTGAAGCTCGTGGAGAAGGTGCCGAGGCTGCTGAAGCCGACGAGCGAGCAGATCTCGGTGACCGAGAGATTGGCCGAGCGCAGCAGCTCCTCGGCCCGCTCGATGCGGCGCCGGGTCAGGTACTGGCCGGGCGTGGATCCGTACGCGCCCTTGAAGGCGCGGATGAAGTGGTAGCGCGAATAGCCGGCGTGCCCGGCGACCGCGTCCAGGTCGAGCGGCTCGGCCCAGTCGCGGTCCATCACGTCCTTCGCGAGGCGCAGCCGGCGCAGTTGCGCCAGCCGCGCCTCGTCCGGCGAGGTCACCATGGGTCCGATGCTGTCATGCCCCACCGACAGCGGCTCCCTGATGGCGACCCCGCTCATCCGGACCGTTGGTCAGACGGTCTCGGCGATCGGCGCCGTCTCGGACGGGGCCGCGTCGTCGCCGCCGGCGGGCTTGGCGGCGGCCCCGCGCAGCGGGACCTCCTTGACGAACCAGGCCGCGACGGCACCGACGATGCTGATCAGCGCGCCCCACAGGAACACCTGGTGGGCACCGCTGGCCACCGCGTGGGTGTACGCGTCCCGGATGGGCGGCGGCAGCAGCTTGAGGCTGGCCGGGTCGAGCTGGGCACTTCCGGAGGTGATGGCCGCGGCCTTGCCACCGCCCCGCTCGGTCATGGTGTCCCGCACCTGGTTGGTGAACAGGGCGCCGAGGATGGCGACGCCGAAGGAGCCGCCCAGGGTGCGGAAGAGGGTGGCGGAGGAGCTGCCGACGCCCATGTCCTTCATCTCGACGCTGTTCTGCGCCACCAGCATGGTCGTCTGCATCAGGCAGCCCATGCCCATGCCGAGCACCGCCATGAAGAGACCGGAGGTGAAGCGGGTGGTCTCGGTGTCCATCGTGGACAGCAGGAACATCCCGACGGTGATCAGGAGGCCGCCGACGATCGGGAAGATCTTGTACTTGCCGGTCGAGGTGGTGACCCGGCCCGCGACCAGCGAGACGACCAGCATGCCCAGCAGCATCGGGAGCAGCAGCAGCCCGGAGTTGGTGGCCGTGGCGCCCTGGACGGTCTGCTGGTAGAGCGGCAGGAAGGTGGTCGAGCCGAACATCACGAAACCGGTGAGGAAGCCGATCCCGGTGACCAGCGAGAAGTTGAGGTTCCGGAAGATGTGCAGCGGCAGTACGGGCTCGGCGACCCGCGTCTGGACGTAGAGGAACGCGGCGAGCGAGAGGACACCGAGCGCCCCGAGCCCGATGATCTGGCCCGACCCCCAGGCGTACTCGTTGCCGCCCCAGGTGGTGATCAGCACGAGCGAGGTGATGCCCACGGTCAGCAGGGCCGCGCCGGTGTAGTCGATCCGTCCCTCGGAGCGCTTCTTCGGCAGGTGCAGCACCGCGGTGATCGCCGCGAGGGCGACGGCACCGAGCGGGAGGTTGATGTAGAAGATCCAGCGCCAGCCGAGGTGGTCGGTCAGGGTGCCGCCGACCAGCGGGCCACCGATCATGGCCACGGCCATCACACCGGCCATGATGCCCTGGTAGCGGCCACGCTCCCGGGGCGGCACCAGGTCACCGATGATCGCCATCACGCCGACCATCAGACCGCCCGCGCCCAGGCCCTGGATGGCCCGGAAGCCGATCAGCTCACCCATGCTCTGCGCCATACCGGACAGCGCCGAGCCACCGAGGAAGATCACGATGGAGGTGAGGAAGACGCCCTTGCGGCCGTACATGTCGCCGAGCTTGCCCCAGATGGGGGTCGAGGCGGCGGTCGCCAGGGTGTACGCGGTCACCACCCAGGAGAGGTGGTCGAGGCCGCCGAGCTCGCCGACGATGGTCGGCATCGCGGTGCCCACGATCATGTTGTCGAGCATCGCGAGCAGCATCGCGATCATCAGCGCGAATATCACCACACTGGTGCTGCGCTGCTTGGGCCCGGCCTTGGCCGGGGGCTGCTGGGCCTCCCGGGCGGCCTGAGCCGGTGCCGAAGCGGATGGCGCTTCGTCGTCTGATTGTTTACCGACCATGTTCTCCGTCTCCCCCTGGATGATGAGAGCCCTGACGCGCCACTTACTTGCCGCCCGGCTAGTTCAGTACAGTAGAGAAGGTAAGGCGCCAACTAGCCGGGCGTCAAGTAAGTTACGTTCGGCCTGCCGACGGCAGCCACACCAGCATCAGGAGAGCACCATGGGCAGCACACCGCGGCGGGGCGACACCCGTCAGCGCATCCAGGACGTCGCCCTGGAACTCTTCGCCGAGCACGGCTACGACAAGACGTCACTGCGCGAGATCGCCGAGCAGCTCGAGGTCACCAAGGCGGCCCTCTACTACCACTTCAAGACCAAGGAGGACATCGTCCTCAGCCTGTTCCAGGACCTGGGCCGGCCGATGGACGAGCTGATCGCCTGGGGCGAGCAGCAGCCGCGCACCCTGGAGACCAAGCAGGAGCTGCTGCGCCGCTACAGCGCCGCCATGGACATCGGCGAGCCGCTGATGCGCTTCATGCAGGAGAACCAGGCGACGGTGCGCGAGCTGAGCATCGGCCAGATCTTCAAGAACCGGATGCTCGCGATGTCCGCCCTGGTCCGGGACCCCGAGGCGCCCCTGGTCGACCAGGTCCGGAGCATCACCGCGCTGTTCAGCATGCATGCGCGGATGTTCGCGCTGCAGACGGTCGAGGGCGACCCCGAGGACAAGCGGAAGGCTGTCCTCGAGGTCGCCCTCGATCTGATGAAGCAGGCGCATACGCCATCGACCCACGGATGACGCATGATGCGTCAAGGTCTGAGTGTCAGACCTTGACGCCGTGGTCGCGGAGGAACTTGAGCGGCTCGACGGCGGAGCCGTAGTTCGGCGTCGTACGGATCTCGAAGTGCAGGTGGGGGCCGGTCGAGTTGCCGGTGCTGCCGGACAGGCCGATCTGCTGGCCGGTGCTCACGGACTGCCCGATCCGGACATCGATCCGGGACAGGTGGGCGTACTGCGAGTACGTCGCGTTGTCGTGCTTGATCACGATCGCGTTGCCGTACGCGGGGCCGTCACCGCCGCCGTTCGGGCCCGCCTTGACGACCACACCGCCGTGCGTCGCGCGCACCGGGGTGCCGGTCGGCACGACGAAGTCCTGACCGCTGTGGTTGTGCGACCAGAGGTTGCCCGCCAGGCCGAAGGCGGCGCCTATCGAGTACTTGTCGACCGGGGTCTCCCAGGCGTTCGCCTTCGCGGAGGCCTTCGGAGCGGGCGCCTTCGCGGCGGCCTGGCTGACGGACGGGGCGGAGGCGGCCGTGCCGGTCCCCACGGCGAACGCCGTGCCGGCGCCGAGCGCGAGCGAGGCCCCCAGACCCATGGCGACCACGGCGGCACGCCCTCTGGACACGGACGTAAGCGAGAATCGGCGGTTTGTGGCGCGCGGGGCCATGGGATGTACCTCCAGAAGCGTCTTTGGGACGCCTCTTGTTATCCCGTTCTCGTTAATAGGCCAAGGTGTTCTTCTACTAAGTGGGTACGTAGCGAATTGCTTATGGGGAGCCGTATCCCGTGCGGAATTCCCAGAAACTCCCATCACACCTCTGACCTGCGAGATCCCCTATTTTCCGTAGTAGACCCCGCACGGCCTGTGCCGGATGTCACCTTCGCAGGGACTTTCGGATGTCCGGTTCGGGACCAAGGGCCTTACCCCGCTGTACGCTGTCGGCGGCCCTCCGCGGCCGGGGGGGCACACAACTACCGGGGGGAATGGGACGTGGATCCCGCAACCATTGGCGCTCGCCTCGCGTCGAGCGTCGTCACACCGCTCATCAAGAAGCTGTTCGTCAAGGAGGGGCCGGGCGCCGGGCTGGTGAACCAGCCGGTCCGCATTTCCTCCCTCATCTCGTTCCGGGGCGAGAAGCGCACCCTGACCGAGAAGGACCTCACCAAGCTGGCCGCCGAACTGGTCGCGCAGGCCACCCGGCACGCCGGACCCGGCGAGCGGCCCTGCCCCGCCGACGAGGACGAGCTCGTCGCCGAGAAGCTGGCCACCACGCTGTACGCGCTCGGCGACCTCGATATGAACGACGTCCAGGCGGTGCAGCTCGGTCACCGCGGACTGGCCCATGAGCTGACCCACGCCACCCGCACGCGGGGACGGGACACACTGCGCCTCAGCCAGGGCGGCGAGGCGCTCCACGAGCGTCTGCTGGACACGGCCTGCCTGCACATCCTGCACTTCTTCACCCAGCGCTCGACCTTTGTCGCCCGCTCCCTCGTCGAGCAGAGCGGCCAGCTCAGCGATCTCATCACCAAGATCGACATCCTGATCGAGCGCATCCCGTCGCAATCCGCGCAGGACGCGGGGTTCGAGCGGCGGTACGCCGAATACATGATCGGCAAGCACTCCACGCTGACGATCGTCGGGATCGACCTCAGCCACGCGGAGGCCACGTGGCCGCTGGACGCGGCGTATCTCAGTCTGGAGGCGGTCTCGTCCGGCGAGGAGCGCCCGCTGGGCGACCCGTTCAGCGAGGCACCCGCCCCAACGCATACCGTCCTCCCTGCCGCACCCCCCGCCGTCCTCCCCGCCGACCGGGCGCTCTCCGGCCATCAGCGGGTGCTGCTGCGCGGAATCGCGGGCTCCGGCAAGACCACGCTCGTGCAGTGGCTCGCCGTCTGCACCGCGCGGCAGGAATCGCTGCGCGGCCTGGAGCAGCTGATCGGCCGCGTCCCCTTCGTCCTCCCCCTGCGCACGATCGCCCGCCAGGAATCCCTGCCCTCCCCGGCCTCCTTCCTCGCCTCCGTCCACAACCCCCTGGACGGCGCCCAGCCGCCCGGCTGGGCCGACCGCGTCCTGACCGCCGGCCGCGGGCTGCTGCTGATCGACGGCATCGACGAGATCCCCGAGCGCGACCGCGAGCGCACCCGCGCCTGGCTGGCCGACCTACTCATCGCCTACCCCGGCAATCTGTGGCTGGTCACCTCCCGCCCCTCGGCCGTCGCCGAGGACTGGCTGGGGGCGCAGGACTTCGCAGAGTTCACGCTGTCCCCGATGAGCCGCGAGGACATGGCGGCGTTCATCGACCGCTGGCACGAGGCGGCGCGCCAGACCTGCCGTACGGAGGAGGAACGGGCGGAGCTGAACGCGTATCAATCGGCCCTGCACACCGCCGTCCGCACCAAACAGGACCTGACCCGGCTCGCCACCAACCCCCTGATGTGCGGCCTGATCTGCGCCCTGCACCGCGCCCGCCGCGGCTATCTGCCGCCGGGCCGCAAGGCGCTGTACGACGCGGCGCTGTCCATGCTGCTGACGCGGCGCGACACCGAGCGCCACATCTACGCGCCGGGCGACGTCCAGCTGGACGAGGAGCCGCAGATCCAGCTCCTCCAGCGGCTCGCCTACTACCTGATCCGCAACGGCGAGGCCGAGCTGGACCGCGACCGCGCGGAACACCTCATCGAGGAGGCCCTCCCGTCGGTGCCCGCCGCCCGCGCCCTGGGCGACGCGCCCGCCATCCTGCGCCATCTGCTGCTGCGGAGCGGCCTCTTGCGCGAGCCGTCCGTGAGCACGGTGGACTTCGTCCACCGCACCTTCCAGGACTACCTGGGCGCGAAGGCGGCGGTGGAGGCGTGGGACGTCGGCCTGCTGATCCGCAACGCACACGACGCGCAGTGGGAGGACGTCATCCGCATGGCCGTCGCACACGGGCGGCCGCGCGAGCGGGCGGAGTTGCTGAGCAAGCTGCTGCAGATGGCCCGGCGCCAAGGCGACGCCGAGTCGGCGCTTCGTGTGTATCTGCTGGCCATGGCCTGCCTGGAGCACGCGCCCGACCTGGACCCGGCCATACGGGACGAGGTCACGCGGAACGCGATGGCGTTCGTCCCGCCCTTGACCATCCCCCGGGCACGGGAGCTGGCCACGGTGGGCCCCCTGGTGCTGGAGCTCCTTCCGGGGCCGGAGGGGCTGACGGACGAGGTGGCGGAGTGCTGCGTGGTGACGGCCTCACGCATACCGGTGGACGCGGCGATCCCCTATCTGGCCCGATTCGCCGACCACCCGGCGGTCGAGGTGCGTGCGCAACTGGCGTCGAGCTGGGGGCGGTACGACACCGAGCGGTACTTCCATGAGGTGATCCTCCGCCTGGACCGGGACGGCCTGTACTTCGTGGCCGAGTCCATGGAGCAATTGCGGCTGCTCCTGGACACGGGTCCGCGTCCGTGGCTGATCCTGCGCGGGGATTTCACCGAGGATGAGATCAGGGACAGCCTCGACGGTGAGGAGGTGACCCGGCTGCGGCTGAACGGTAACGACGTGGTCAGCGACCTGGGCGTGCTCAGCCATCTCACGCGCCTCGACACGCTCTATCTGACCAGCTGTCCTGCGGCCCGTGATCTGACCCCCTTGTCCGAACTCCCCCTCCGCACCCTGGTCTACGACGTGGCATTGGCGGCCAAGCCGACCGGAGCGGACGCGCCCAGGGGCCTGGACAGGCTGCCGGCGCTGGAACGGCTGAAGATCACCGTCATGGCGGCCGACCTCGAGGGGCACCGCTTCCCGCCCGGGATCACCTGGCTGGATCTGTACTTCGCCGGGCGCGTGCTGGACACCGCCTGGATGGCCACGGCGCTCCCCCGGCTGCGCCATCTGAACGTCACGTTCTCCAGCCGTATCGTCCCCGAGCCCCTCGACGTGGCTCCCCTGGCCGACCTCCACGACCTGGAGACCGTGACCATCGTCAACGCGGATGTGACGGACCCGCACGCGCTCCCCGGCGTCACGGTGACAGCGGCCGACAACGCGCCAAGGCCTACCGGTCACCGGGCCGATCCCACCGGCACCACGACCGACGCATCGTGAACAGCCGACGTCGCGGGGGTGAGGGGCGGGATGTGATCAGGATGGGTCCGAGACCCGGCTGAAGAGCCGGCCGGCGAGGTCGACGCCGGTGATCACGCCGTTGACGTCGCGGGAGAAGTAGCCGCGCTGCCCCCTGAGGCCGCCTTCGGTGACGATGTACTCGTCGCCGTCGCCGGGAAGGAAGCCGATGGCCGCGGCCGGGTAGTCCGGGGGCATTTCCTCGTCCGATGCCTCGCGGATCTCCGGCTTGATCCCGACCGCCAGGGTGAGACGGGTGCCCTCGGTGGCGATGTGGAGGTTCATGGCGTCGATCTCGTAGCGGCCGACGACCTGTTGGGCCTGTCCCTGGTCGTACGGAACAGGCTCCGCCGGCTTCTCGACGATGCCGAGGCAGTGCTCGAGTGCCCACCGTACGACGGACTGGTTGAAGGGGTAGCCGTCCGGACCGGCGTTGGCCAGGGAGACCACCGCGAAGTCGCGCTCGGGCACGATGAGCAGTTCGGCGAACTGGCCGTTGCCCGAGCCGCCGTGGCCGATCCCGTGGAGGCCGTCCAGGTCGTGCAGGAACCAGCAGATGCCGAAGCCGTCGCCGAGCGTGCTGGCGCGCAGCTCGATCGTCCGCTCCCGCATCCGGCGCAGCGCCGATGCGGGCAACACGCCCTCGCCGTCGCCGAGTTGGAACCGTGCCCAGCGCAGCAGATCGCTCACCGAGGAGGCGAGGCCGCCGCCGGGGTTGTCGCCGCGCGCGCCCTCCTTGAACGCTCCCCAGGGCCGGGCGGCTCGCAGTTCGCCGTCGTCGCCGCGGTTGTGGCCCACGGCGAACTTGCGGACCATCACCTCGGACAGGCCGTACACGGTGTCCGCGAGGCCCACCGGCTCCAGGACGAGTGAGGCCATGGCCTGCTCGAAGGGCAGGCCCGTGATCTTCTCGATGATCCGCCCGGCCAGGTTGTACCCGGCCTGGCTGTAGGAGGCGCGGGCCCCGGGCGGCGCGATCAGCGGCAGCTGGGGCAGCTTCGCCACGAGCCCGGCCAGGGAGCGGTCGCCCTCGCCGTCGTCGATCAAGTTCCAGTCCAGGCCCGCGGTGTGGTTGAGCAGGTTCAGGACGGTGATCCGCGCCGCGGCCTCCTCGTCGGCGAGCTTCAGCTCGGGGACGTAAGCCCGCACCGGTGCGTCCAGGTCCACCTTCCCCTCGGCCACCAGGCGCATCAACGCGGTCGCCGTGAAGGTCTTGGACACCGACGCCAGAGGGAACAGCGTCTTCTCGTCGACCGGCAGCGGGTTGCCGAGGCTCGTCACGCCGTGCGAGGCGTAGATCTCCTGCCCGTCCAGGAGCACCCCGACGGCGACACCGGGAACTCCCAGCTCCGTGGCGTGCGCCTTGACGAACTCCGACAGCTTCTCCTGTGGCATGGCTCCCCTTCCAGGCACTTGAACTAAGTACGAGAGGGAGCGTAGACAACTGCTTGAACAAAGTGCAAGCCCTGTCATGAACTAAGTACAAGTAAGGTGGTGGCCATGGCGCGAGACACACTGACCGCAGACCGGATCATCCATGCGGCCGTCGAACTGCTCGACGACGAGGGACTGGACGGTCTCAACATGCGGAGCCTGGCGAAACGGCTCGGCTCGGCAGCCACGGCCGTCTACTGGCACATCAAGACCAAGGACGACCTCGTCCGACTCGCCAGCGACGCGATCTGGCACGAGGTCGAGCTGCCCGATCTCGACGCCACCGACTGGCGCACGGCCGCCATCGCCCATGCCTCAGGCATGCACGCGATGCTCACCCGGCACCCCTGGCTCGTCCAGGCATTCGGCAGCCACTTCCTGTACGGACCCGGCCAGGCCCGACACAACGACCTCAGCCTCTCCATCTACGAAAAGGCGGGCTTCACCGCCGCCGACGCGGACCGGGCGGCCGCCACCGTGCTCACCTTCGTACTCGGCAGCGCGCTTGGCCCCGCCGCACAGGTCTCGCTGAACCGCCGGCTGAGCAAGGACGGCGCGGATGCCGAGCGGCTGATGGCCGACGCCATGACACATGCCCAGGAGACCGCCATGCGGTTCCCGCGCCTGCGCGAGCGGCTGGGCACCACGGCCGCCACGGAGTACGCCGCGGCGCCCGACGACACCTTCACGTTCGGCCTTCAGTCCGTCCTGGACGGCTTCCAGTCCATCCTGGACGGCTTCGAGGCCCGCCGCACCGCCGACCGGCCAGTCGCCGCGAGTGAGGGCCACGGACCACACGCCGTAGACATATCGTGAAAAGCCCACGTCGGTGGGGATGAGGGGGCGGGATGAAGTCGCAGATCGCGGACGTCGTCGACGAGTCGCACCGGATCCTGGACGAGTCGATCCCGTCCCCGCCGGGCAAGGATCAGGCGATGAACACCACCATTCGTATGCGCGCCGAGACGTCCGGCAGGGGCCGCGTCCACCAGGCGGGCCGCGACCAGCACCCCACCGAGCGGTGAGCGGCCCGCCGCCCCCGCACACGGAGGGCCGCGCCTCGGGACAGGGCCGGGTCTTCCAGTCGACCGGCGACCAGCACATCACCGAACACCATCACCACTACGCGCCGGGCCCCGGCGCCTCCCTGTTCGCTGAGACGGCCGCCCCGTCGTCTCCGTCGCTCTCCGGCATGGGAGCGGGCCCGGACTCCGTACGGATCCCGCTGGTCGGCCGGGTCCCCTCCGTCCTGCGCGACCGCGCGGACCTGATGCGGCGATTACGGACGGCCGTGGACGGCGACGACGGACAGATCCACGTACTGCACGGCATGGGCGGCTGCGGCAAAACGGCGGTGGCCCATGCCCTGTTCACCGAGGCTGTCCACGACCAGGCCCGAATCGGCTTGTGGGTCAACGCCTCGGAGCGGCTGTCCCTGCGCGCGGGCATGCTGGCTGTCGCCGCCGACCGGGGCGCGGGCCCCGGCGAACTGGCCGCCGCGCACAGCGGGCAACGCGCCGCCGCGGACCTCGTATGGCACCACCTGGGCCACTCCCCGGAGCCCTGGCTCCTGGTGATCGACAACGCTGACGATCCGGCGATTCTGGCGGAAGGCGGCTGGTTGCGTGCCAGCCCTCGCGGCACGGTGCTGGTCACCACGCGATACGCGACCTCGCGCGTCTGGCGAGGCGCGATCCTCCACCCCGTCGACGTGCTGCCGAGCGAGGACGCGGCGCAGGTCCTGTGTGACCTCGCGCCGCATGCGGGCACTCCGGCGGCGGCCGAACAGGTCGCCATCCGCCTCGGCTGTCTGCCGCTCGCGCTGACCCTCGCGGGTTCCTATCTGCACCACCAGCTACTGGAGTCCTGGTCCATGGACGAATACCGAACCCGCCTCGAAGACGACCCGATCGGCCTCATCGACCAGGGAGCGGCGCTCGACTCCGGCCGTTCCGAGTCCCGTCACCTGGTCAGCCGCACCTGGCAGCTGTCCCTGGACGCCCTCACCGGCCAGGGCCTCCCCGAAGCCACGACGCTGCTGCGGCTGCTGTCCTGCTGGAGCGCGGACCCACTGCCGCTCGCCGTTCTGGCTCCGGCATCGCTGGGCGGAACGGGCCTGCTGGACACCGCGCGTGTCGAACCGGCGCTGCGCGGGCTGATCGACCACTCGCTGGCCACGATCGTCTCCGCGCCTCCGGGTGCGGACGGTGAGCCGCCGGTGCGCTGCGTCCAGGTGCACGGGGTGCTCCTCGACAGCATCTCCTCGGGCATCCCCGCTGACCAGCGCGTTGCGCTCACCGAGGCTGCGGCATCGTTGCTCGAGGCGGCCCTTCCGGCGGAGGCCGGGTCCGGGGGCGGGGACGGGTACGTGGGGTTGCTGGTCCCGCACACGGCGGGGCTGCTGCGGCGCGTGGACGGTGGCGCGGCGGATCAGGTGGTGGATCTAGCCGTACGCCTCTCGGAACGCATCCACGAGACCGGTGACTACGCCGCCGCCCTGGCCTTGGCTCAGGAGGCCGCCGGGGTGGGAAAGCGGATGCTGGGCGCTGAGCACCCTCTGACGCTGAGCGCGCGGCATCGTGTCGGGCGCTCGTTGTTCCGGCTCGGTCGCTATGAGGAGTCCGAGCAGCTGCATCGTCGCGTCCTTCAGGTCCGCGAACGTGTCCTGGGAGTCCACCATCCGAACACCCTGGAAAGTTGCTTCGCCCTACGACAACCACTGCACCTCATGCAACGCTACGAAGAAGATCTGGCCCTACTGAGAAGAGCAGCGGAAGGGCAGCAGACGGTCCTCGGCGCCACTCATCCCAAGACGCTCAAGAGCCGCTCAATCCTTATGGTGCTGCTGGCGGAAGTCGGAGAAGACCAGGAATTCGGGCGCACAGCACCAGACACTGTCACGGACTGCGAACAAGCCCTCGGTCACGATCACCCTACGACGCTGGATGCCCGCCTCAACTACGCCTACGGCCTGCTTCAGTTCGGCGACGCGCAGCGTGCCGAGCCCCTGGCACGGCAGAACCTGGCAGACCGCGAGCGCCTGCATGGCCCCGAACATCCCCTGACACTCGCTGCACTCTCGCTGCTCAGCATGGTGTGCGCAGAACTCCACCAGTGGGTAGAGGCCATTGAGTCGATGCGCGATGCCGTTGCCACCCGTGAGCGATTGTTCGGGCCTGATCACCCGTTCGTCCCCAGAGGCCACATTGAGGTGGCCACCTTGCTTGCTCGGGCGGGCCGAATCGAAGAGGCTCAGGCCCTGGCACGCGCAGTCCTGCCGCAATGCGAGCAGGTCCTTGGCCCCGATCACCCTGAGACGCTTCGTGCCCGCCAAGTTCTGGGCACCTGAGAACTGCCCACTAGCCCCTCCGGTCCAGTCCGGCCTTCTCGGCCTTCAGCAGGCGCTGATAGTCCGTGAGCACGCGCAGCAGCGCGAAGCCGGTGCCAAGGGGAACGGTGCCGAGTTCCAGTTGCGGCTGTCGGGGGTCGCTGAGGTCGGCGCGTATGTCGGGGAGCCGTACGCCGTGGGTGGCGAACTCGTCGCGGAGGATTGCGGCGACCCGCTCGGCGGGGGTGGGGTTCATACGGGGCTTTTCGTGTGCGTGGGCGGGACGTTGAATTCGAACCAGACCGCTTTGCCGATGCCTTCGGCCGGTTCGTCGATGGTCATACCGCAGACGTCCGAGAGGGCCGTGACCAGGAAGAGGCCGCGTCCGTTGGTCTCATCGTTCGCGGCGCGGCGGGGCGAGGGGAGTTCGGGGCTGTCGTCGTGGACGGTCACCCGGACGCGGTCGTGCTGGACGGTGGCGGCCATCCGTACGTCGCCCTTGCCATGCCGATGAACGTTGGTCACTAACTCCGACGTGCAGAGGGCTGCCGCCTCGGCGAGTTGATCCAGCCCAGAGGCGGTGAAAACCCCGCGCACGAAGTCGCGGCACAGGCGGGGTGAGGTGGGGAGAGCGGGGGCGGAGAGGGTGTAACGGTGCGGGTGTTCCGGGTGTGCGGGTGCTCCCATGCGACGCCTCCGTGGCGCTCGTAGCTCAATACTCTGTGTGAGCAAGGCAACACCCAAGGTATGGCAAGTCTCAGCAATCTTGCAACCGATCCGCGAAGATGATTGGACTGCCCCACCCGTGCGGGGCACACTGACACCGATTCCCCTGGAGGACCGGCCGTGGCGCTGCGAACGCTCATCACCGAACGGCAACGCAGACTTGGCGCTGAGCTCAAGAAGTTACGGCTTCAGACAGGGTTGTCGATCGCCGACGGCGGCAAGCGGATCGGCATGGGCGCCCCTCACCTGAGCCACATCGAGGCGGGGCGAACAGCCATCCCAACCGACCGCCTCCGCGAGCTGATTGACGCCTACGGGGGCAAAGATGAGCCGTACATCGACGAGCTTGTCGGCATGGCCGAGAGCAGCGGCAAGGGTTGGTGGTCGGCGTATCGGAAGCGCTTCCCGCAGTTCACGCTCGATCTAGCTGAGCTGGAGTCGCGGGCGGCCCACTTGCAGAGCCACGAGACGCTTCTGATCCCCGGGCTGCTGCAGACCGAGTCGTACATGCGCGCCCTCTTCCGCAGCTCGCTGCCCGATGCGTCCGAGGACGACATCGAAACCGCGGTGCGCTTCCGGCTGGCACGCCAGGAGATCCTCGCGTCCGCACCGGTCACCTTCCACGCGGTGATCCACGAGGCCGCTCTGCGTATCTCGGTAGGCGGCCCTCACGTCATGCGAGGGCAGCTCGCGCATCTCATTCGAGCGGCGGAACGTCCGGGCACGGACATCCAGATCCTGCCGTTCGAGAGTGGAGCGCGAGCCTGGTTCGGGACGCCATTCCTGATCCTCGGGCCGGGCGTGCCCGGGCTGGAGACGGTCGTTCTTGAGCATCCGGTGGAGTCTTTGCGCCTGGACGACGACAAATCGATTGCCCACTACGGCAAAACGTTCGAAGGTCTGAGCAAGAGCGCGCTGCCAGCGGTGGTGACGGATGGATCCCCGGACCGCCACGAGAAGCGCGACTCTTGGGGCCTGATCCAGCACATCCTGTACACCTACTAAGCGAAGGACGTCATGTCCGATCTCACCTGGCAGAAGTCCTCGTTCAGCGATGGCGCGGGGCCGAACTGCATGGAACTCGCCGCCACAGGCAATGGCATCCACATACGCGAGAGCGACGAGCCGGAAGCGGTGGTCCGTACGACGCCCGCCGCGCTCGGCGGCTTCATACGTGCCATAAAGACTGGCCGCCTCGACCGCACCCTCTGAGCACGGGCCGGATGTCAGGCGCGGGCATCGTCTCGCGCCCTTCGCGCGATTGAGCAGCGGCGGGCGGGGGCCGCCCGGGGGCCGATGCCGATCCGGAGCGCGGCCCGGTGGGGCGCCCCCTCCGGGTACCCCCTCCGAAAACACTTGATCTGAAGCAACTACCTTGTCAAAGGTTTTCGGGAGAGGTACCCCCTGAGTCCGGCGGTCCGGCGAGGGCCTCGCCCCCGCACACGGATGCCGCCGCCGGCGGTCGCTCCGGCCGGCCCGGCGGTCGGCAACGCGCCCTGCGCCCCCGCCCCCTGCCCCGCTGCTCAATCGCGCGAAGCGCGCGAGACGGCGCCGCACCCGGCCCACGCACCGCACCCAGCCCACGCACCGCACCCGACCCATGCACCGCACCCACCCGATGCGGCACCCCCGGCGGAGGCTGCCCGGCGGGTGAGCCGGACGGCCCGGCGGGCGGGACGGCGGTCCGGCGGGCGGGACGGCGGTCCGGCTACACCGCGGGCAGGGGTACCGGCTACGCCGCCGGCAAGGGCCACGCCGCCGAGGGATCGCCGAGCCACACCCGGTGGCCGTCGGCCGTGACCGTCAGCCCGAAGTCGAACAGTTCCGGCCGCCCGGCACCCTCCCACCAGGCGAGGGCCTCGGCGGTCTCGTCGGCCAGGTTTCGCGGGCCCCACTGATGCACCGCGCCATCCGTCGCGTATGCCCACGAGTCCCGGCTGCACCACCAGTGTCCACCGTCCTGCGGCCAGTGCGCCACGTCGGCGAGCCTCAGTCCGACCGCGAACTCGGCGTGTGGGTCGGCGAGAACCGCGACGTCCAGATCGGCCTTGCTCTCGCGGCTCTCCTCCCACGCTTCCGTGGAGAAGACCGCATCGATGCGCGGGCGCGCGCGCTGGCCCCGCACCGCCATGAACGTCACCGCGCCCGCGAACCGGCCCTCGGCGCGGTCCTCCGAGACGGTCAGCCGCGCGAGTCCATGCGAGCAGAACGCGGTGCGGAAGGGGGCCAGGATCAGGCCGCCGGGCCGCACCTGCTCCACCCACGCCCCCGGGATCGACGTCACCGAGGCCGTCGCCATGAGCCGGTCGTACGGCGCGCGGCTGCGCCAGCCCTGCTCGCCGTCCGCCTCGAGTACCCTCACCCCGCCGTACCCGGTCCGGTGCAGCGCGACTCGTGCGCAGTCGACCACGTCCGGGTCGATCTCCAGGGTGGTCACTCGCTCAACGCCCGCCCGCTCGGCCAGCAGCGCCGCGTTGTACCCGGTGCCCGCCCCGATCTCCAGCACTCGATGTCCCGGCCGCAGGTCCAGCTCGGCGAGCATGGTCACCACGGCGGTCGGTGCCGAGATGGAACTGGTGGGCACATCCCCACCGACGGGGGCGGGGGCCCCGTCGTCCACCTGGGTGGCAATGGCCTGTGCGGGGTCGTACACCATGCGGGCCCACCGTTCCGGGTCGTCCTCTCGGCGGAGCGGCCGGTATACGCCGCCGTCCACCACCCATACGGTGCCGGGGACGAACTCGTGTCGCGGGACGGCCTCGAACGCGCGCCGTACCCACGGCTCGGTGATATCGAGCGTCTCGGCCGCCCGCGCGTGTAGCCCTGCCAGGTCGGTCACGTGCGGTGCGTCCCACCGCCCGGCCTGGAGACATCCGGATGCTGTCCGTCCGAGTCCCGCGGGCTCGGCTGCTTCGGCTGCGGGTTCGGTGTGGGCGGCTTGCCGTGCGTTCCCATGTCGGGCCCCCTCGCATCCTTGGTCAGGCAACCAGTGTGGGCTTCGCCCGTCGAGGGGCAGTAGAGCGCGTATGCACCAGCCGGGGCGCAAGGCACATTGCCGACCGGCGGGCCCGTGGGGGCGCGGCCCCCTGGGTACCCCTCTCGAAAACGCTTGATCTGGCGCAACTCATACATCAAGCGATTTCCAAGGGGTGCCCCGTCAGGCGCGGCCAGATTCGTCGCAGGCGGTCCAGATGAGGCGACGGGCGAGCTCACCGGTGCGCTGAGCGGGGCCCTGGGGGCCGAGGACGGTGGCGGTGACGTAGACGCCGTTGAGGACGAGCGTCAGGTCGTCGGCGAGCTGCTCGGGGTCGGAAGCGCGGGCGTCGGCCGCCAAGTCACGCATCCAGTCGCGGACCCGCTGCTCGTGGGTGACCGCCACACGGTTCGCGGGATGCTGCGGGTCGGGAAACTCGGTGTGGGTGTTGAGCATGGGGCAGCCGCGGAAGGTGGGCAGCCTGGTCTCCTCGATGACGGCCGTGAAGATCGCGAGGAGCTTCTCGCGCGGGTCGTCGGCCTGGTCGGCGACCTGGCGCATACGCGCGAACCAGGCATCGGCGCGGTCCTGTGTGTAGGCGCTGGCAAGAGCGTCTTTGGTGGGGAACTGCCGATAGACGGTGGCGTTGCCGACGCCGCTCTCCTTGACGACCAGGTCCATACCGACAGCGCGGATGCCGCGCTGGTAGTACAGGCGGCTCGCCACGGCCAGGACGTGGCGCCGGTTCTCCTCCGCTGTCTTGCGAGCCATGGTGCGCTCCTTCTGCTTGCTATGACGCGGCGCGCGGTGGGCACGGCCCCAGCTTGACAGACGGATCGTTCCGTCACAAACTCCGTGACGGAACGATCCGTCACATCACACGACCACAGTCAAGGATCACCCCGATGCGCACCCTGGTTGTCGTTGCCCACCCCGACCTGGCCTCCTCCCGCATCACCGCCCGCCTGGCCGAGGCCGTGAGCGACCTCGCACACGTCACCGTCCATGAGCTCGGCCCCGCCTACCGCGATGGCCGCTTCGACATCGCCCGTGAGCAGCAACTGCTGCGCGACCACGCCCGGATCGTGTGGCAGTTCCCCTGGTACTGGTACTCCGTCCCCGCAGTGCTCAAGGCATGGATCGACCAGGTCCTCACCCACGGCTTCGCCTACGGCGGCAGCGGCTCCGCGCTGCGCGGCAAGACCCTCCAGCTGGTCACCTCCACGGGCGGGCCGGAAGAGTCGTACGCTGCCGTCGATCCCACTTCCCGTTTCACGATGACCCAGCTGCTGGCGCCCCTCGACGCCACCGCCCGCCTGGTCGGCATGCGTCTCGCCGAGCCGCTGGTTCTGCATGGCGCCCGCACCGTCTCGGACGAGAACCTCGCCGTGCACGCCAAGCGCTACCGCGAGCTTCTCGGCTCCACCCGAAGGGCCAGCTGAACTCTTCGGAGGCGGCCTCCGGTATTTGCCTCTGACGTTGACGTCAGGTTTTAGCTTGGTCGGGCCGCGCGATTCCGCGCGGTGATGACGTCCGGTCAAGGAGTATTCACGTGTCCATAACCAGTAGTGCCGAGCGCGCGGCCCAGGTTCTGTCCCGTCCGTTCACCGTGGGTGGGCTCACCGTACGCAATCGGATCGCCATGGCGCCGATGACCCGCATGTTCTCGCCGGGCGGGGTGCCCAATGCCGATGTGGTGGCGTACTACGCGCGTCGCGCCGCCGCCGGGGTGGGGCTGATCATTACCGAGGGGACCTATGTCGATCACCCATCGGCCGGACTGAGCGACAGCGTGCCGCGGTTCTACGGGGAGGACGCCCTGACCGGGTGGGCCGAGGTCGTGAAGCAGGTGCATCTCGCGGGTGGGCGGATCGCGCCGCAGATCTGGCATGTGGGGGTTTCGCGGGAGGAAGGGGCTCCCCCGTACCCCGAGGCGCCCGTGCTGAGCCCGTCCGGTGTCGGGCTGGACGGGCGGCCGGTCGGGCAGGCGATGACGCAGGGCGACGTGGACGCGGTGATCGCCGCCTTCGCCGACGCGGCAGCCGCGGCCGAGCGGATCGGTTTTGACGGGGTCGAACTGCACGGGGCGCATGGGTACTTGATCGACCAGTTCCTGTGGGGCGCCACGAACCGCCGTACCGACGCCTACGGCGGCGACCCGGCGTCGAGGGTCCGCTTCGCGGCCGAGCTGGTGGCGGCCTGCCGTAAGGCCGTCTCCGCCGAGTTCCCGATCATCTTCCGTATGTCCCAGTGGAAGCAGTACCACTACGACGTGCGGATGGCCGAGACCCCGCAGGAGCTGGAGGCGCTGCTCACGCCGCTGGCGGAGGCGGGGGTGGATGTCTTCCACTCGTCCACCCGGCGGTACTGGGCGCCGGAGTTCGAGGGCTCGGACCTGAATCTCGCGGGCTGGACGAAGAAGCTCACCGGGAAGTCGACGATCACGGTCGGCTCGGTCGGTCTGAACCAGGACTTCCTGCCGACGTTCGTGCCGGGGACCGGCAGCGGGTCGGCCCAGGTGGCGGACATCGAGAATCTGCTGGACCGGCTGGAGCGGGACGAGTTCGATCTCGTGGCCATCGGGCGGGCCCTGCTCGCCGACCCCGAGTGGGCCGAGAAGGTGCTGACCGGACGCGTGGACGCGCTCGTGCCGTACTCCGTGGAGCAGCTCGGCACGCTGCACTGAGCGGCCGTACGGGATGACCGGTTCAGCTCACGTGGATGGCCGGTTTCATACCTCGCTGAGAGGATTGACCCGGTTCGCTCCTCTGGGAACCACGGAGAACAAGGAGAGCCGGTCATGTCCAAACGACTGCATGTGGGCAACTTGAGCTACCAGACGACGACACGGGACCTGGCGACCCTGTTCGGGCAGTTCGGCGAGGTGCTGGACGCCACCGTGATCACCGACCGGGAGAGCGGCCGCTCGCGGGGGTTCGGGTTCGTGGAGATGGACGAGGTGGCCGCGGAGAAGGCGATGGCCCAGCTCGACGGCTGTGAGATGGACGGCAGGGCGGTGACGGTCACCGAGGCGAGGGCGGTCTCACGCGGCACGCGCTGAGAAACGGCACCTGCACGGAAGGCAAAATCGGAACGTGCCGTTCGCCACGTATCGCCGCTAGGGCTTGCGGGTGGAGCAGTGTGCCGTGGTGGTATTGAGTGATGCGATCCCCCACACGCATATCTTCACCCCAGCCCTCAGATCCTCACGGTGGTTCACCTGCTGTTCATTACCGGAACCCTTACGAAGAACTCGCCGACCTGGCCGACCCATACGATCCGGACGATCCCCTGGGCCTCGGCCTGACGTCGGACGATGACGACGACGCCGACCTCGGCGGGCGCAGAGACAAGCCGGCCGCCTCGGGCTCCGGGGACGACGGCGAGCAGTGGTCACCGCCCAACCACCGCCGCTCGTCCCGGCGTCGGCGCGGCCGCTTCCGGGCGGTGCCGCGCACCGCGAAGGCGCTGATCGGGCTGGTCGTGCTGGCGCTGCTGCTGGTGCTGGGCGACCGCTGGGCGGTGATGTACGCCGAGCGCAAGGCCGAACAGGAGCTGCAGAAGAAGCTGAATCTGGCCACGGCACCGAACGTGACCATCCATGGCTTCCCGTTCCTCACCCAGGTGCTGGGCAAGGACCTCCAGCAGGTCGACATCGCCGTGCCGGACGTGGCGGCCGACCGGGTCTCGCTCGCCGAGGTGCGCGCCCAGGTCCAGGACATCCGGATCGTGGGGGATCTGCCCAGCTCCTTCAGGGGCGCGACGGTGGGCCGGATGAAGGGCGATGTGCTGCTGTCCTTCGAGGACCTCAGCCGTGAACTGGGCGCCTCCCAGGTGCGGTTCCGGGCGCTGGGGCCCAGCTCGGTGCGCGCGGACGGGAAGCTGCCGGTCGCGGGCCAGCAGGTGTCGCTGCACGCCCAGGCACATATCCGGCGCCAGGGAGACCGTGGGATCTCCACCAGCGTCACCGATATGCGGCTGGACATCCCCGGGATCGCCACCTACCGGCCCGGCCCCGAGCCGCGCCCCGGGCTGTATCTGCACAAGAAGGCGGCCAAGCAGATCAGCGAGGACTCCGAGAAGGCGCAGGCGCTGCTGTCGATCCCGTCGGTGGCGGAGAAGCTCGGGGTGTCGCCGGCGGAGGCGGGGCAGGCGCTGAACGACGAGCGGAAGCTGGACGAGATCACGGGCTCGCCGCGGTTCGTCCCCGCGCTGCTCGCGGTCAACCTCGTCCAGGCGGCCAACGACCATCCCCAGCTGGCCAGGAAGCTCGGCATCGATCCGACGGTGGCGGCGGCGCTGGCGCGGATGAAGGTGCCGGAGCTGACGAACAAGCTGGAGCTCTCCTTCCAGCTGCCCGAAAAGGCCAAGGGCATCCGGCTGACGAACATCGGCGTCTCCCCGGAGGGGATTCGGGCCGATCTGACCGGTGCGGGGCTGCAGTTCGGGAAGAACCGCTGAATCTCGATCCACCGGTCGACAGTGGTCCGGAGCCGGGCATGACAGCGCGGGCGCCCGGTCCCGGCGCCACCGCCGTGAGTCACCGCGCCGTCGGCAGCCGTACCTCGACGCGGAGGCCGCCCGCGGGGCCCGGGGCGGCGGTCACCGTGCCGCCGTGGGCGGTGGCGATGGAGCGGACGATGGACAGGCCCAGGCCGTGGCCGTGAACGGCGGTGCGATCGCGGTCGAGGCGGCGGAAGGGTTCGAACAGGCTGTCCACGCGGGTGGGGTCGATGCTGGGGCCGGTGTTGGTCACGGTCAGTCGGCGGGCATCGTCGATGCGCACGGTGACCGTGCCCCGCGGGTGGTTGTACTGGATGGCGTTGCGTACCAGGTTGGAAGCCAGGTGCTTGAGGAGCACCGGGTCTCCGTTCACGGACAGGGGCGTGGTGTGCACCGCCGTGCTGACGGTGTGTTCGGTGGCGAGGGAGCTGAGTTCGTCGGCGGCCTGCCGGGTGAGTTCGGCGAGGTCCGTGTCCTTGGTCTCGTCGAGTCCGCGGTCGCTGCGGGCGAGCAGCAGGAGTGCGGCGATGAGGTGTTCGGCCTCGCGGTTGGTGATGAGCAGGTCCTCGCGGACCGGGATCAGATGGGCGGGCAGCGGGTCGGCGAGGCCGACTTCGATGCTGGTGCGCTGGGCGGCCAGGGGGGTGCGCAGTTCGTGGGAGGCGTTGGCGACGAACCGGCGCTGGCTGGTGAAGGACCTCTCCAGGCGGTCCAGCATGGTGTCGTAGGTATCGCCCAGTTCCCGCAACTCGTCTTGTGGTCCGGTGAGTTGAAGGCGTTCGTGGAGGTTCTCCTCGCTCATCCGGCGGGCCGCGAGAATGACTTTGCGTACGGGGCGCAGGGCCCGGCCGGCCAGCCACCAGCCCATGGCGCCGGACAGTACGGCCATGACGGCCAGGCCGACCGCCGACCACACCACCATCTGCCGTATGGCGGTCTCCTGGAGCCTGTTGGTGACCTCCACCCTGGCCAGCCGGTCGTCCTCGGCCTTTTGCCGGAGCCCTGCTGAGGCGGCGGGGTCGGGACTCGTCGGGGCCGCGGGGCCGGGACTCGTCGGGGCCGCGGGGCCCGACGAGGCCGAGGAGGTGGGGCGGGGATCGGTGGGCCCGCCGGCATAGTCCGTCGTGATGCTTGCGAACTGCTCCATGGTTCCCTGCCGGGCCAGCACCGTGACGAAGATCAGCAGTGCGGCTCCGGCGCAGAAGAACAGCGCGGTGAAGGCGGCGGCGAGTTTGGCGCGGAAGGTCAGACGGTCGCGCAGCACGGCCCGCAGGCGCCAAGGACTGACGAGGGACAGGGGATTCAGCACAGCCGGTAACCTTTGCCGTCGTCCATGGAGATCGCCTCGGAGCGGCCGAGTTTGCCACGCAGCCTGCTGACGGTGGCGCGTACGGCGCTGGTGCGCGAGTCCATGTTCTCGTCCCACACACGGTCCAGCAGGGCACGGTGGGTCACGGCTTCGCCGCGCGCCTCCATCAGGAGCTGAAGGACGGCGAATTCCTTCGGGCTCAGCTCCACCGGCCCCCCGTCGACGCGGACTTCGCGACGGCCCCGGTCCAGCTCGATGCCGCCGTGCCGCAGGATCTTCAGCGGTGGTGTGGGTACGCGTCGGCTCAACGCCCTGATCCGTGCGAGGAGTTCGGCGAAGTCGAAGGGCTTGGCCAGGTAGTCGTCGGCGCCGAGATCGAGCCCGGACACCCGGTCCTCCACCGAACCGGCGGCGGTGAGCATGAGGATGCGGGGCGGGTCCTCGAGCGCGTGCAGGCGCAGGCACACCTCGTCGCCGCTCATGACGGGCAGATCCCGGTCCAGGACGATGATGTCGTAGGCGTTGAGCAGGCACATCCGCTCGGCCATGTCCCGGAGCCGGCCAGGTCGACCGCCATGGCCTCGCGGCGCAGGCCGGTGGCGATCGTACGGGCCAGGATGTGGTGGTCTTCGGCGATCAGGACCCTCATGGGGGAGCTTCCTCGGGGTGGCTACGCGGCAGTTACTGAAGGTAACAAACCGGGTGGATCGGACCCCGGCCCAGCCATGCAAGCAGGGAGGCGATTACAGAGGGATAAGCATGGCGGGGCGTGACGGCCTCCCACGCTTACCTCCCTGCGCACGGCCTACTGGTTCGCTCACGGAGCAAGCACCGGCTTCTACTCCAACCGTGAGGTCCCCATGTCTGTCCTCTCTCCGCGTAAGCACTGTGCCCTGGCCTCGGCCGCCCTGGGCATGGTCCTCATCCTGTCGGCCTGTGGCGGAGGCGGCGGTGATAACGATGTCGCCAGCGCCGGTGGCGAGAAGAAGCCATCCGCGGGCGCTTCCCAGAAGGAGAAGAGCCCGGAGGAGACGCAGAAGGCCCGGCTGAAGTACGCGTCCTGCATGCGCGGACAGGGCATCGACATGCCCGACCCGGACCCTGACGGGGAGAACTTCACTCAGCCCTCCGACCCGAAGAAGTTCCAGGCGGCGCTCGAGAAGTGCAAGCAGTTCATGCCGAACGCGGACGGCCAGGCCCCGCAGTACACCCCTGAGCAGAAGGCGAAGGACGTGAAGCTGGCCAAGTGCCTGCGCGACAAGGGAGTCGAGGCCAATGACCCGACCGACGAGGGGAAGATGAACATCCCGGACGGTGAATCGAAGAAGACGCAGGACGCCCTCAAGGCATGCGGCGCCATGTCCAGCGGTAAGACCGGCCTGTGATCGCCACCACGGAGAGCGGCACCGCGCCCCGGAGCGAAGAGAGCGGGGACGCCTCCCACGATGCCGCCCCGCGCCACCGGCCACGCGGTCGCCGGCGCCGCGGCCACTGGATCATCGCGGCCGTCCTGGTCGCGGCGGCCGGCGGCGGCGTGTACTACGCGACCGCCGGCACCGGCACCGCCCCGGCGGCGGGCTCGGACAAGCCGACCCAGCACACGGACAAGGTCACCCGTCAGACGCTCATCAACAGCAAGCAGGTCGACGGAACGCTCGGCTTCAAGGACAGCACCTCGGTCATGGGCCGGCTGGCCGGGACCGTCACCGGTCTGCCGGGCATCGGCAGCACCGTCTCGCGCGGCGAGCAGCTCTACGGCGTGGACGGAAAGCCCGTGGTCCTGCTGTACGGGAAGTCGCCCGCGTACCGGGACATGAAGAGTGGCGACAAGGGCGAGGACGTACGTCAGCTGGAGGAGAACCTCCAGGCCCTCGGCTACCGCGGCTTCACCCCCGACAGCGAATTCACCGACCTCACCGCGCAGGCGGTCAAACGCTGGCAGAAGGCTCTCGGCCTTCCGCAGACCGGGAAGGTGGAGGACGGCCGGGTCGTGTTCGCCTCCGGACCCTTAAGGATCGGCGGGCGCAAGGCCCCGGTCGGCTCGGACGTCCGGCCGGGCGGACCCGTGCTGACCGGCACCTCGTCCAAGCGCCAGGTTCATGTCGACCTGGACATCGGTGACCGGTCGCTGGTGAAGAAGGACGGCACGACCACGGTCACCCTCCCCGACGGCAAAACGGTCAAGGGCACGATCACCAGTGTCGGTACGACGGTGAAGAAGACACCGGGCGCGAACGGCGCCGCGGACAAATCCACCATCGGGGTCGACATCGAGCTGGACGGCGACGTCGCGGACATCACCGAAGCGCCGGTCACCGTCGGGATCCAGAGCGAGAAGAAGGAGAACGTCCTGACGGTGCCGATCACCGCACTGCTCGCGCTCCGTGAGGGCGGCTACGGCGTCGAGGTCATCGGTGCCGACGGTAAGGGCACAGTCAGCGCCGTGAAGCTCGGCATGTTCGCGAACGGCAGGGTCGAGGTCAGCGGCGGCGGCCTCACGGCCGGCACCACGGTGGGGGTCGCCGCATGACCCCGGCCCTGGCGGGGCCCGCGCCGACCGGACCCACGTCGACCGGACCCGCGCCGAGAGAACCGTCGCTGGTGGAACCGTCGCTGGTGGAGCTCGAAGACGTCGACCATGTGTATCCGGGCGGGGTACAGGTGCTCCATCAGGTGTCCTTCCGCGTCGATCGGGGCGAACTCCTCGCCGTCGTCGGCCCGTCGGGCTCCGGCAAATCCACCCTGCTCAACCTGATCGGCACGCTGGACGTGGCGACGTCCGGCACCGTACGCATCGACGGTCACGACATCGCAGGCCTGAGCGAGAACAGGCTGTCCGCGCTGCGGGCCCGGTCCATCGGCTTCGTCTTCCAGCAGTTCTTCCTGGCCGACGGGGTCAGCGCGTTGGACAACGTCGCCGATGGACTCCTCTACCTGGGCGTCCCCCGCAAGGAACGCCGCGCACGAGCCGAAAAGGTTCTGCGCCGGGTCGGCCTCGGGCACCGCCTCGACCACCGCCCGAACGAACTGTCGGGCGGTGAGAAACAGCGCGTCGCCATCGCCCGCGCGGTTGTCGGAGACCCGCCGCTGCTGCTGGCCGACGAGCCCACCGGAGCGCTCGACACCACGTCCGGAGCGTCCGTGGTGGAACTTCTGCGGGAACTCAACGCGGCCGGCACGACCGTCCTGATCATCACCCACGACCAGGAACTGGCCGCCGCACTGCCCCGCCGTATCCGCGTACGCGACGGCAGGATCACCGAAGGGGTACTGCG
Source organism: Streptomyces sp. NPDC059455 (assembly GCF_042750115.1). Taxonomy (NCBI): domain Bacteria; kingdom Bacillati; phylum Actinomycetota; class Actinomycetes; order Kitasatosporales; family Streptomycetaceae; genus Streptomyces; species Streptomyces sp. NPDC059455. The sequence goes on along the minus strand of NZ_JBHYVB010000108.1, from coordinate 1,881 downwards.
GTGAGCCGCCGCCTCGACCCGCGGCACCTCACCGCGGCCCGTCTCGCCCCCCGCAGGCTCAGCCTGGCCGACACCCTGCGGGTGGGCAGCGTGGGGCTGAGCACCCGCCCCACCCGAGTGCTGCTGTCGGCGCTGGGTATCGCGATCGGTATCGCCGCGATGGTCGCGGTGGTCGCCGTATCCGCTTCCAGTCAGGCCGCGTTCAACGCCCAACTCGCCTCGGTGGGTACGAACATGCTCACCGTGACGCCCGGAAAGGACTTCGTCGGCGAACCCGCGCCACTGCCCGAAAACGCCGCCGCGATGGTCCGGCGCATCGCCCCGGTCGAGAACGCCGCGGCCACGGGCAGCGTCAAGGACGCCAAGGTCTACCGCAACGACCGCATTCCCAAGGCCGCCAGCAGAGGCATCGGTGTCCTCGGGACCGGACTCGGCCTGCCCAGGACCGTGGGGCTCCACATGGCCGCTGGAACGTGGCTCAACGGCGCCCAGAGCCGCTATCCGGCCGTCGTCCTCGGCACCACCGCGGCCGAGAACCTGGGCATCACCGCCCCCGGTAGCCAAATCTGGCTCGGGGAGCAGTGGTTCACCGTCACCGGAATCCTCAAGAAGGCGCCGCTCGCCCCCGAGCTGGACTCGGCGGCGCTCATCGGCTGGGACGCGGCCAAGACCCACCTGGGCTTCGACGGCCGCCCCACGATGATCTACACCCGCACCGCCGACAGCAAGGTCGACCAGGTACGCGGAGTCCTCGCCGCCACCGTCAAACCCGAGGCGCCCAACGAGGTCACGGTCTCCCGGCCCTCCGACGCGCTGAGCGCCAAGCAGGCCGCCAACCAGGCCTTCACCAGCCTGCTCGTCGGCATCGGCGCCATCGCCCTGCTGGTCGGCGGTGTCGGCGTGGCCAACACCATGGTCATCGCGGTCCTCGAACGGCGTGGCGAGATCGGCCTGCGCCGTGCGCTCGGCGCCACCCGTGGCCAGATCCGCACCCAGTTCCTCACCGAGTCGGTCATGCTCTCCGCCCTCGGCGGCATCAGCGGCGCCGCCCTCGGCGCGGGCGCGTCGGCGGGATACGCACTCTCACAGAACTGGCAGGTGGTCGTCCCGCCCTGGACACTGGGCGTCGGAGTCGGCGCCACCATGGCGATCGGCGCGCTCGCCGGCCTGTGGCCCGCCGTACGCGCGGCCCGGCTCGCGCCCAGGGCCGCACTCTCCGGACCGTAGAAACCGAGTCCGCTCATCTGGGCAAACGCACAGCTCAGTCCGATCTCCCTCACGGAAATCGCTCCTAACGTCTTCCGTGTCGAAGCCGAACGGCTCCGGCAGAGGCAAAGAAACAGCGAATTCCGAAAGGCACCATCATGAGCTTCCACAAGATCGTCCCGGTCAAGCCCGCCCGTAAGGCCGAGCCGAAGAAGAAGCACCACGCCCCCAAGCCGGGCCCGAAGCCGGCTCCGAAGAAGCCCCACCGCCGCCCCATCGGCGGCTGACCCCGCACACCTCGAGAGGCGGGTCCGCGGCAGCGCGCCGCGGGCCCGCCTCGGCCTTGTCCGGAGCCGAGCGGGAGAGACCGACCGTGACCCCATACGAAGACCAGCCCACCATGCAGCTGCGCGCGCTCGGGTCCGACCCGGCGGCCACCGGCCTGGGACGGCATCGGCGCGCCGGGCGGCCGCGCCCTTACGGCCGTCATCAGCCGAAGGCCGCCCCGCAGCTTCCCGACGAGTACCTGTACGCGCCCGTCGCCGAGGGGGACGGCGAACTCCGGGGCGAAGGGGGCGAGGAGGCCGAGGGGGCCGAGGGGGCCGAGGGGGCCGAGGGGGCCGAGGGGGCCGAGGGGGCCGAGGGGGCCGAGGGGGCCGAGGGGGCCGAGGGGGC
>NZ_JBHYVB010000107.1:0-38811 GCF_042750115.1 Streptomyces sp. NPDC059455 | reverse complement strand
CCCCAGGTCGGCGCGGGGGCGGGCACCCGGCATACGCAGGTGAAACGCACTCCGAAACCTTGGTATCGTGGTCCATGTCGCCGCGGCCGAGCCGCGGAGCGCACCTGGTCCGGGTGGCGGAATGGCAGACGCGCTAGCTTGAGGTGCTAGTGCCCTTTATCGGGCGTGGGGGTTCAAGTCCCCCCTCGGACACAATGTTCCCCCGCACTGTCCGTTTCCAGGGCAGGCGGAATCGGCACCCGCCTCCGGCTCCTGGCTGGACGCGGGTGTTCGTCGTTTCGGCCCTCCCCTGCGCTTCTCCCTTCGTCGGGGGTTCGGTGGTCGGGCTCTGGATCAGCCGATCGTGACCCTTTCTGCTCGAGGGGTGTCCGCGGTCAGGTATCTGGCCGCCGGGTCATAGGTCAGCGAGATCGCCTCGCTGCGGAGGTACGCGACAGCGTCGGCCGATGAGAGCGGCGCTGCGCTCGCCCTCAGGGCCATCGGCTCGGCTCCGTCCGGGTCGTGGTGCGTGAGGCGGAGGAGCAGTGCGGACAAGTGCGGTAAGACCTGGTCCTCGCGCAGGTAGGCGTTGGGAGTGCGGCCGGGCATGGGCCTCGTGGCGCTGGTATGACCATGGCGGCAGCGGTAGGCGGGGCGGCGGGCCCAGTGGGATTCCGTCCGACGCCCGCAGACGCCGCAGCACAGCAGCCCCGCCAGGAGATAGATGCGGCCGGGTGCCGTTTCCCGGGTGGTGCGGAGGTGCTGAACGGCGATGAAGTCGGCCTCACTGACCAGCGCCGGGTGCGTGGGCTGGGCCGAGACGACCCAGTCGGCGGGGGTATTCCACCGCGTCACGTCGCGGTGCCCGAGAGTGGTGTTGGCCGCGTCGATCAGGTCGTGGTCGGTGCGCTGGCGGTTCCAGACCTGGCGGCCGGTGTAGCGGGGGTTGGCCAGGATGGCCCGCACCGTGGGCAGCAGCCAACGCTGACCGTTCCGGTGCGGGCAGCCAACGCTGACCGTTCCGGTGCGGGCAGCCAACGCTGACCGTTCCGGTGCGGGTTGCGACCGGGGTCGGCTGCGGACGGGCAAGGGATACCGGCGTCGTTCAGAGCACGGGCGATTCGCGCGATGCTGTGCCGGGCCAGGCGCTGGGTGAAGATCCAGGACACGATCGGCCCGCAGTATGGGTCGATGTCCAGGCGTTGGATGCGCAGGCCGCGGCGAGCGAGTGCCCGGTTCGGGTGTGGGCCGGCGTCCACCAGCCGGTAGCCATACGGTGGCCGGCCGCCGAGGTAACGGCCCTGGTCGCGGGTCTGCACGGTCATCGCGCTGCGCACCCGGACCCGGGCGCGGGCGATCTCCCGTTTGGACAGGATGCCGAGCAGGATCATCAGCTCCTCCTGCCCGCCGATCTGCGGATCCACCGCGCCACCCAGCTCCGGCACCCAGACTTCGACACCGTAGTGCTCGAACAGCGGGGCCATGGTCGCGAACTGATGGCCGTAGAAGGCCCGCTCGCTGGAGCCGATGATGACCGCGTCGAACCTCCGGTCCGGGTCGGCCATCGCCGCCAGCAATGCGGCGGCCTCCGGACGACGCGCCCAGGGCACGGTCCGGCTATGACCGATGTCGAAGAACTCGGCCACGATCCGCCCATGCCCGGAAGCAAGGGCCTGGGCGCGCGGCAGCTGCCAGGCCCGTGACGTAGCGGGATCCTGGTGGTACTCGGCGGATACCCGCCCGTAGAAGGCAAACCGAAGTTCGGGCAGCTCGGGGGACGGGGATCCGAACCGCCGCTGCCAGGGTTCGCCGGCCCAGTCCGCGAGCGAACCTTGCCCGGCCGCGGTATCAGAGGCTGGGACGGCGGGAGGCGCGTCGGCTGTCATCATCGGCACCTCCTGCTTGCCGCTGGGCTCGCCCGGCATGTCGACCGTGGACCGCTTGCGAGTTGCCGTCAACGGCCCGGGACAAAGGCTGACTCGAACGGATGAAGATCGGTGTCCGTTGCTTCGGCAGCAGTGTGCTGCCTGGCCGATAGCCTCGGGCACGACCCCCGAGTACGGCCAGTTCGAAGTGGCTCCGTTCTTTGCTTGCGTGGCGGCCCGGTGGCTGGATCCGCGCCGGCGGGACGGCAACCGTTGTTGTGGGTGTCCAGGGGCCTATTTTCTGCCGGGTAGCGTGGCCGGGTACTGCTTCGTGTCTGTGAGGGTGTTTCATGCGCATGTTGTTCGAGCCCGACGAGGAGGAGTTCGACGCCGCCGCGGAGATGCTGGCGAGTCGGGTGGAGGCGTGGGCGCGGGAGCACGACGAAGGAGCGGACGCGGATGCGTTCGTTGTTCAGTCGGCTCTTGACTACCGCCACCGCGGGACGGTGGACGGCCGTCTGGGGTTGTGGCGGGCGGCCCATGTGGAGGGGTTCCTTCTGGACTGGCTGCCGCGGACGCTGACCGTGCTGCCGGGGCAGCCGGTGCCCGACGGTCCGGGTTCGCTGCTGGCCCTGCTGCGGTACTTCGACGCGTTCGGACTGGCCGATCCCCGTGGGGATGGCCTGACCGCGCTGGAGTCAGCGGTGAGCTCCGCGTCCGGGGAGTTCGGCGCCCGGATGCGGGACCGTACCCGCTGGGGGTCGGCGAAGTTCTGGGCGGTCACCGCCGCCGAGCAGGGCGTGGACATCATGGATCAGGCGGCGATGGCACGGTTCGCCGAGCGGGCCCGGCGCGGGGAGGTTCCCTACGACCGCGAGGCCCTCGACGCGATCATGACCCGGCATATGACGGCCGGCCCGGCGCAGGTGGAACGGGCCGAACCGCAACTGCCGGTCACGTTGCCGGAGGAGGACGTGCTGCGGGAGCGGGCCGCCGCGGTCCCCCTGATCGGGCAGCTGGCGGGACTGGCCGGGTGGGCCGGGAGCGAGGGCCGTGATCTGACGAAGACGGGCCGGCTGCGCCTCGCCGATGCCCGGGACCTCGTCCGCGCCCTGGCCACCGGGGATCCGGTCGAGCAGGTGCGTACCAGTGCGGAACTGCCGCGTGTGAATCTGCTGTTCGCCTGGGCGAAGCAGGCCCGGCTGATCCGGGTGGCCAAGGGCCGGGTGTACGCGGTGGCCAAGGCGCGCCCGGTGCTCGCGGATCCGCTCGCGCTGTGGGAGCGGGCCTTCGAGGCGTTCTTCGAGCTGCGGGGCCCACTGCTGGGCGGCCCCGATGGGTACGACGCCACCTCGATGCTGTTCGATGTGTACCAGGATGTGCTGCCCGACATCCTCAACACTTTCTACAGTCTTCCGTACCCGATGCCCTGGCCCCGGCTCCGCGACTCGGTCCACCTCGCCTACCGGATGAGTTTCACCTTCGGCGGGGCGCCGGAACGCGAGCAGCGGGCGTGGCTGCTGGACGCCGACCACGACCTGCGCCACGTCCTGGACGTCCTGGAATGCTTCGGCGCGATCACCCGCGAGCAGGGCATGGCCGACCCCGTCTTCCTGGACACCGCGCTCGATGAGCCCCCAGCCGGTCCGCAACTGCCCACCGGGATGCCCGCGGAACTCGCCCAGTTGCTGGGCCCCCTCCCGGCCGTCCCGGACCCGAGTGCCACCGCCCGCGCGAAGGAGCTGCGTGCGGAACTGGCATCTGGCCCCGTGGAGTTGATCCGCCTCACCGATCTGGGCACCCGCTCCGTCCGGCAGCGGCTGCTCGCCCAGGGCCGTAGCGCACCACTGGTGGGCGAGCTCACCCACGCGCCCGCCGCCGGACTGCTGGGCGTGCTGGCCCAGGAGTACGACCCCGAGCACGCCGAAGCCGAACTCGCCGCCTGGACCGCCGCCCACGACAGCCCCGAGCACGCCCGGCACCTGCTCCTGGACGCGGTACGCGCCACTCCCTTCCGCACACGCGCCGCCGCCTTGCTCGACACCCTGACCACCGCCCTCCCCGACGGTGCGGAACTGCTGCGTTCCCTGCGCGGCGACCCGGACCTGGCCCCCACCGCCCTCACGGTCCTCACCCAGCGCGGCGCCCTCGACCACGAGGGCCTGACCGACACCGAGGCCGCGCTGATGGTCGCCGAGAGCCTCCTCCAACTCCTGGACCTGGGCGGTGAGGAGGCCCTCCTTGAAGCTCTGCTCGCCCAGGGCCGCGCGGAGGCCGAGACGGCGATCGGGGCCGCACTCGTCTCTGGCCACCCCGACCAGGCGGGACTCGATACACTGCGCCGCCTCGGCGACGGTCCCCTTCGCGCCAGGGCGACCCAGCTCGGACGGCTGGGCGCGGCCCGCGCCCAGCACGGGCGCAGCACGATGAGGAAGCGCAAGCGCCGCCGCTGACCTCCAGCCCCGCGCCCTCGTATCTCATGACGGCCGCCCCGGGGTGTGCGGAGTGGACCGGGCCCGGCCGGAACCTGCACGTGGTGTGGGCCGGTAGCCGTGATCGGCGAGCCAGGTCCGGGCCCGGCCGTGCCGGCGTTCCGCGCTGAACAACCAGTAACGGCGCTGCTCAGTTGGTGAGACGGCCAGCGCGTCCTTGAACCGGCGGAACGCTCCCCGGCCCGTGATCGTGGCACCCAAGGCGTCGGCGAGGCTCCGGTCGTCGAGTGCGGCGATGAAGTCCTCCATGTCCCGGTAAGCAGCGTGTGACCTCGCGCATGCCACATGCAGCCGCCGCCCGGTGTCCTCCGGCTCTCCCTCACCCCAGGGCTCCCCGAAGTCCGCCGTCGCCGGCCGGCACTCGCCGGTGTTCAGATCGACCCAGCCACCGCCCCAGGCCGGATCGCCCTCCAGCAGGCCGGAGAGTTCCTCCAGATCGACAGGCAAGGGACGCAGGAAAGGGGTAGCGCCACCGATCGCGGCGTCAAGCTGATCCGCCAGTACCTCATCGCCTTCCCCATTCCGCACCCGCAGCGCCGCCAAGCACCGGACCGCCGTTTCCACGGCCGCCGGCACACCCCGGACAACGGCGGCGGTCAGCACGTCTCCGCACTGCTGGAGCACCGGCTCCGCATCACGTGTGCGAAGCAGCGCGACAAGGGCCCTGCTGTCCGCCGCGTGGCAGGCGGCGCGGAGCGCTGTCACATCGTGGTCACTCCAGGCATCGGTCATGCCCGCGCCCACGCGGCACGCCCCGCGATCCGCTCTGCCGTCGTCCTCATCATCGTCCCGTCACCGGTCATGCCGACTCATCCTACGGACGACCCGACAGCATGCGCCCCCTCTCGAGGGCGACCGCGGGCGGCCGACAGTAGGGTCCTGTGGGTGAGCGAGTACCAGTACTTCGAGTTCCAGGCCCTTGAGCGGCCGTTGAGCCGCGAGGAGCAGGAACAGCTTCGTGATCTGTCCACCCGGGCGCGGATCACCGCGACAAGCTTCACCAACACCTACCACTGGGGAAACTTCCGCGGCGAGCCGCGCAGCATGGTCGAGCGGTACTTCGACGCCCACCTGTACGTCACCAACTGGGGAACGCACCGGCTGATGCTGCGGCTGCCCAAGCAGCGCCTACCGCTGCGCACCGTCCAGCCGTACTGTCTCGACGACCACGTCGAGGCCTGGAACACCCGCACGCATATCGTCCTCGACCTGACCAGCGAGGACGAAGGCGGCGACTGGGCGGAGGGCGCCGACGACTCCCTGACCGCGCTCATCGGCGTACGCGACGAACTGGCCGCAGGCGACCTGCGATCCCTGTATCTCGCCTGGCTCTCCGCCCTCGCCGCGTGGGAACTGCAGGACGACGACGAAGAGGAGTACCAGACCGTCACCGAGCCTCCCGTCCCGGCCGGTCTCGCCGATCTCACCGCCCCGCAGCGCGCGCTGGCGGACTACCTGCGCGTCGATACCGACCTGCTCTCCGCCGCCGCACAGTCCAGCCCCGCCGCCCCCGAACCCACGGCCAAGCCCACGAAGAAAGAACTCCAACCCCTGATCACCGCCCTGCCGGCAAAGGAAAAGGACGGGTTTCTGCTCCGGCTGGCCCTGGGACAGGAACCCCAGTTGCACACCGAACTGCTGCACCGCCTGCGCGGCACCGCCACCCCGGCCATCACTCCCGGCAACCGATCCGCCGCCCACCTGCTCGACGCCGCCCACACCGGCCGCACAGAACGCCGCCGGCGCGAACAACGCCGACAGGCTGAAGCCCGCGCCCAGCACCTGACAGCCCTGGCCAACGATGCGGACTCCGTGTGGCGACAGGTCGAGGCGCACATCGCCACCAAACAGACCAACGCCTACGACCGGGCCGTCACTCTCCTGCGTGACCTGCGCGATGCCTGCGACCACGTGGGCAGCGGAGCGGACTTCCGGCAGCGCATCACGCGCCTGCGTGAGACGTACCAGCGCCGCCCCGGCCTCATCCACCGTCTGAACACCCACAACCTCCGATAACAGACGGCACGGACCCCGAACTCCGGATAACGGCTCGGCACCGCCAGACGATCGCCACGAGCGTGTGCGTTCATATGGAGATCGTGTGCGTTCAGGGCTTGCGCCCTGATGGCGTCATCGCGGACAGACCCTAGTCACCTGGGCAGATCTAGGTCTCAATCGCAGGACCGCACGGACCCCGCTGGCTCAGGTGACGGAGAAGCCCTGGAAGGCGGCGATCCCGCGGGTGTCGGTCCAGCCGTTGGCAGCCGTCATGAACACCCCGATGTCCTGGGCGTCGGCAACGCCGCCCGGGGTGGCCGTGCCGACCGTGGTCCATGAGACGCCGTCAGCGCTGCACTCGCCGGTATAGGCGTTGCCGGAGCGCGTCAGCCGCAGATGCACCGGAGCGGTGAAGGATCCGGACAGTTCGATCGAGTCGAATGTTCCGTTGCCGTCGGCGTCCCAGGACAGTGCGCATCCGTTGGACGGTGTCACCGCCAGATTGACGTACCCGGCCGAGCCGTCTCCGTTCGTGGAGAGGTCGTTACGGACCATGAGCCCGGCGCGGGCCCAGCCGCCGGTGTTGTCCTGCGAGGTGACCTGGACCGTGGCGACCGAGGCGGAGCCGAAGGCGGCGACCCGGTGGATCGTGGCGAACTCATTGGTGCCACCCCACAGATCGGCGCCCCCGCCCTCGATGGCGAGCGCGTCCCCGGACTGGCCGAAGACGGCGTCGTTGAAGGAAGCGGTTCGGTAGGGCGCTTGGACACCGGTGGCCGCCATCAGGCGGACCGACGCCGCGGCCAAGCCCCGCGACCCGCCGGTTCGGTAGGACGCGCCCACCGGCACCCGGGAGACCAGTGCGCCGGCGGCCGCGGTGAGGGTGACCCGGAAGCTCGCCGAGAATGTCTCGCCCGGGGCGATGGACGCCGCGGTGGTCGGGCCGACCGGCTCGGCGGTCATCCCCTCCGGTGCGTCGGCCGACAGGCTCACATCCGTCGCGGGGCCGAATCCATTGCGGTTGGTGAACGACACGGTGACCGTGACCGGGCGTCCTTCGGCCACCGCTGCCCGGTCGGCGGACGCGGTCAGCGCCACCTGGTGGGGATCCGCGGTCAGGGTGTCCCGCACCTTCCGGGCCAGCGTGTGGATGTCGCCCGACGTCCGCACCGGGTAGCTGTCGTGCCGGTGCGCCCAGTGGTCCTCCAGCGCGAACCAGTCGATCTCGGCGGGCTGCCGGCCGGCCGCGAGCGCCGTGGACAACTCGTCGAAGTATGTCTTCCAGCGCAGGTGGTAGAGGCCGCTGAGCAGTCCGGACCATTCCCGGTTGGCGTAGTCGTGCAGGCCCTCGTCGCTGCTCGCCCGGCCGCCCCAGGTGGTGATGATCGACCGTGCGTCGTACTCCAGCCGGTCCTTCTCCGCCTTGGTGGCGCCCCAGGAACGGGCGTCGGCCAGCCACCGTCCGAGCAGGTGCTGGCCGCTGGTGGCCAACACCTTGTCCATCAGCTTCATCCAGCTGAGCCAGGTCCTGGTGAGCCGGTCGAAGCGGCCGCGGTCCCCGGCCTCGTACGCCGCCTTGATCTGGGGCAGCAGCACCCGGCTGCGGTTGGACAGCACCTGACGGGCAACGTCGGCCAGGTCGTACGCGTAGGCCGAGCTGTCGCGCAGCGCCGGCGCCACCTGGAGCAGTTCGGTGAGCGCCGTGTCGAAGGCCGTGGTGTCGTAGCGGTCGGCCTCCGGGCCCCACGCGGCGGCCTTGTTGGCGCCCAGGCTCGGCCGGGCGCCGAACAGCCCGTCGGGCGCCTCGCTCCACGCGTCCGCGCGGGTCATGTTGTACGCGGTGTCACGGATCGCCTCCCACGCGGCGACGGCGTGCGGGTCCTCGCCGCCGTACCGGGACACGGCATACGAGGCGAACCAGTCATCGAGGCCGATGGCGCCGGGCGTCCAGGCCAGGTCGGTGAACAGGGCCATGGCGGCGGGGTTGTTGTCGGCGCCCTCCGGCATCATCGCGATCCCGGCGAGCGCGCTGCCCGACTTGTCCCGCCACTTCGGGTACTGGTCCACCCAGTCGGGAGCGTTGGCGCCGATCGGGGTGTGACCGCCGAAGTTCCAGATGGAGCCGAAGGCGTACGGGGTGCCGTCCCAGTCGCTCTCCCGGTCGGTGACGGTGGTGTAGCGGTCGGACAGGCCGTCGACGACGAGCATCGTGCTCTTGTCGACCGCGCCGAGGATCTCCCGGCTGGGGTTGGTCTGCCAGCCCAGGATCGCCCAGACCGACCCGGGGTGTGCCTTCTGGAGAGCCGCCTCGACGGACTTGGCCGCCTCTCCGACCGGCACGTCACCGGGGTTGCCCCCCTCGTGCAGCAGGTCCATCTTGTACATCGAGCTGTCGCCGTAGCGTTCCCGTTGGTGCCGATAGAAGGCGACGGCGACCTCGGCGAAGAGGTCCGTGCGCGGATCGAGCCAGTCGGGGCGCTTGAAGGCGCCCCAGGTGCCTTGGGAGACCAGCGACGCGCCGGGGTTCTTGGCCAGGAAGTCGTCCGGCACGGTGCCGTAGTAGCCCGGCAGCACGGGGGTCATGCCGAGTTCCCGCACCCGGGCGATGATCTTCTTGGCGAGGGCGGCCCGCTGGTCGATGAGGTGCTTGGACACCGGACCGCCGAACCCCGACATGTTCTGCAGCAGCCACCAGGGCTGGTGGGAAGGGGCGGGGATCCACTCTCGCAGCTCGGCGTCCGAGTAGCCGAAGTCCCGGAAGGTGTCGTAGTAGACCGCGTCGGCACCGATGTACACGAGCACCTCGTTGATGCCGTGCAGCGCGAGTACGTCGATCTCGCGCTCCCAGGCCTTCCAGCCCCGGTAGGCGCCGGTGTAGCCCTCGTTGGTGTCGTTGTACGCGAACCGGTGGGCGACATTCGCCGCTCCCGTGATCTCCGCGCCGGGCGCGGGCAGCAGCCGCGGGAGGTTCAGCTGCTCGCCGTTCCAGGAGATGTCGGCCTTCGCGGCCTCGGCGAGGTACCGGTTGAACCCGGTGAGCAGTACGGCGGGGCTGGTGCCCTCCACCGTGATGCTCCCGGCCCGGCCGGTGACCTTGAAGTGGTCGCCGCCGCTGGCCACCATCGCGCGCAGCGTGACCTGCTGGTGGTGGGCGGGTACCAGCCGCCGCAGCGCGGCGGCGGCCGGTGCCGTGTCGAACGGCCGGGCGCTCCCGTTCGCTGCGGTCGCCCGGGCGGCCTGCGGCTTCGCCAGCAGCAGCGCGCCGCTCACGGCGGCCGCTCCGGTCAGCATCTGTCTGCGGCTGACGCCTTCGTTGTTGTCCATGAATGTCCTTTCAGGCGACCGTCATCGCGAAGATGTGCAGTGCGGGGACGCCCGACTCCAGGCCGTCGCTGACCTTCGGCAGCACGACGGCGCGCACTTCCTTGTCCTGTAGCTCGACGCCGAACACGTAGAGGCTGACCGGGGTGTCGTCCCGGCCGGTGGAGATGTGGCGGTACGGCACCACCACTGAGGCGGAGCTGTTCGCCCCGTACCAGTCCGGGACAGCGACGGAGAACGCCCGCCGCGTGCCGTCGGCATAGACGACGGCTCCCTCGCCCTTGCCCTCGCCCCAGGTGCTGGTGCCGAGGAAGGCCAGCCGGGAGCCCGAGCCGGACAGCAGCACGGTCTGCCCGGAGGCGACGACGTTGTCCTTGTTCCCCGGCCGGGTGTCCGGCCAGGTGAAGGTCGTCCCGTCGTACGTCACCGCCGCCCCCGGCGTCAGCCCGACCGAGGCCAGCGCCTGCGCGGACAGGCTGGACCGCGACCCGTCGATGTCGGCGACCGTGAGGGCGTCGTCGGAGGCGATGCCCGCGTTGTCGAAGGCACCGGCGAGCGACCGGTTCGGCAGCCGCACCGACGAGGTGGCGCGGGCGCAGTCGGAGCCGTCGCGGTGGACGTCGAAGAGCGCGTGAGCGGTGAACGAGACGAGGCCCTCGGCGTCGTCGGCGAGCCGGGTCCGCCAGCTGCGGGTGGCCGTGGCAGCGGGCGCCAGGCTGCCCAGACGGGACGACCGACCAGTGCCGTCCACGGCGAGGTAGAGCACCGTGTCGCCCAGCGCGATCTGGGCGGTGTTGGTGATGGTGGCGGTCAGCGTCACCGCCGAGCCCGCCTCCGGACTCGTCGGCGACACGGTCAGCGAGATGGGCGGGGTGAGGAAGTCCTCGTTGGGCCGGTACGCGTGGCCGTTCATGGTGCCTCCACCGAGAAGTGATCGAAGACCGCCCGGACGGTGGTGCCCGGGTAGTTGGCATTGACGGCGCTGGCGATGACTCCGGCGTCTCCGGCGCCGCTCGCCGACGGCACGGTGGCGGTGCCGATCCGCTCCCACGCCAGTCCGTTGCCGGTGGCGTACGCGGTACAGGTGGTGCCCGAGCGCACCAGGCGCAGCCAGGCGGGGTGGTAGGAGCCGCCGCCTCCGGCCCAGGTGTCCAGGTGTCCGTCTCCGTCGCTGTCCGTCATGAATTCGAGGCCGTACCGTGCGGACATGGTCAGCACCGCGTAGCCGCCCTTGCCGGGTGCGGTCAGGTCGCATGCGATCGCGATCCCCGATTTGGCGCTGGGGTTGTCGCTGCCGGTCAGGCCGGCCGTCCTGACCTGCACCACGCAGGACTCGGCGGCGGCGCCGGGGAGGTAGATGACCCCCTTCTCGTCGGTGCCGCCGGACAGGTCCCGGCCACCGGCCCAGATGACCAACTGGCCGGGGGCATACTGGCCGAACGTGGCGTCGTCGGTGGTGGCGAAGGTGGTGTACGGCTCCCGCACCCCGTTGGGCTCGTAGGGGACGCTGACGGTCCTGGCGGAGCGGGCGCAGTCGGAGCTGTGGCCGTCGACGTCGAAGACGAGGTGCGCGGTGAACGATACGTCGCCCGCCACGTCGGCGGGCATCGCGGTCTGCCAGCTGCGGGTGACCTTCGCGCCGCGCCGCAGGTTGCCGAGGGGGAGGGTCCTGGCGGCCGTCGTCGCACCCGGGCCGATCAGGTGGAGAACGGCGTCGCGGAGCGGGAAGGGGCAGTCGTTGGTGAGGTGCGCGGTGGCCGTCACCGCGTCGCCGCCGGCCGGGTCCGCGGGCACCGTGGTCACCGTGAGGGCGGGTCCGAGGGTGTCGAACCGGGTTTCGTCGCGTCCGGTCATCGCGCTCATCCCCGGTCCCAGTCGACGGTGAAGGTATTCGCGATGTCGCTGGGGAGAGCGGAGGGGACCGTGATGTGGATCTTGCCGTCCTCGCGGGTCCACCGCAGCGGGCCCTGGCGGCCGAGCAGCCGGATCCTGGAAGTGGAGCTGATCGGGATGTCGGCGGGCACCGACAGGATTCCGCTGGGGGCACCCAGCGCGATGATGTTGAACCTGCCGGGGGTGACCGTGTAGCGGATGCCGAGTGGGCTGCCCTCCTCCTCCGCCCGCACCCACGGCGTCGAGCCGTAGATCGCCGGGCCGTTGACATCCAGCCAGGCGCCGATGTCGCGCAGCCGCTCCCGCATGATGGCGGGGATGGTGCCGTCGGGCCTGGGGCCGATGTTCAGCAGCAGGTTGCCGTTCTTGCTGACCACGTCGGCGAGCAGGTGGATCAGGAACTCGGAGGTCTTGTAGTCCTCGTCCAGCTCGTGCTTGTTGTAGCCCCAGGAGTAGCCCATGGTGATGCAGCACTCCCACTTCTGCGGGTCCATCGTGGGGTTGGTGCGCTGCTCGTACGTGGCGAAGTCGAAGTGGGTGTCGAACCGGTCGTTGATCACGACGCCCTTGGGCCGCGCCCGGTTCTTCGCCTTGTTGTAGTAGTAGGCCATGGGCTCTTCGCTGCGCCACGGCGGCTCCCCGGTGGGCCGGAACCACTGGCCGTCCGCCCACAGCAGCTCGGGGTCGTACCGGTCGATGACCTCGTAGAGCTGCTTCAGCTCGTAGTCGCCGACGTAGTCCTGGACCGGCTTGTAGCCGACCATCGGGATTTCCTCGTCGGTGTAGAAGTTCTTCATCGGCCGGCCGATGGCCGGGTTGAAGAACTCGCCCAGCGAGTAGTAGAGGCCCGGCCGTACGGTGCCGCGCTTGCGGGCGGCGGTCATCAGCTCACCGACCAGGTCGCGCTTGGGGCCGTACTTCACCGAGTGCCGGTCGGTGACCTTGCTGGGGAAGAGGGCGAAACCGTCGTGGTGCTTGCTGGTCAGCGCGAAGTACTGGGCGCCCGCCCGCTCGAAGAGCCTGATCCAGGAGTCCGGGTCGAAGTTTTCGGCCTTGAACTGCGGGATGAAGTCGTCGTAGACGAAGTCCTGGCCGTAGGTGTCCCGGTGGTACTTCCACTCGGCGGTGTCCTTGAAACTCTGGTACCACAGGTACCACTCGCCCGCGTTGTGCCGTCCGGTGCCCCCGGGCACCGAGTAGACGCCCCAATGGATGAAGATGCCGAACTTGGCGTCCTTGTACCAGCGCGGCACCGGGTGGGTGTCCAGCGACGCCTTGGTGGGCTCATAGTCGGGGCGCGCCCTGCCGCCGAGGGCGTGAGCGATCCCCGGCGGGCCGAGCAGCACGGCCCCGCCGAGGGCGGTCGCGGTGGTCAGGAGGTCTCTGCGGCTGACTGCCATGAAGGTGCCTCTCACTCGGTGACGGAGAAGGAGTCGAAGACAGCTGTGGTGGTCTGGCCGGGATAGTTGAGGTTGACGGCACTGGCGACCAGGCCGGCGTCGCCGCTGCCGCTCGCCGACGGCACGGTCGCGGTGCCGACCCGCTGCCAGACGGTGCCGTCGGCACTGGCGTACGCGGTGTACGTCGTGCCGTCGCGGACCAGCCGCAGCCAGGCGGGGTGGTAGGAGTCGCCGCCGCCGGCCCAGGTGTCCAGTCGGCCGTCGCCGTCGCTGTCGGTCATGAACTCCACGCCGTACCGCGCCGACATGGCCAGCACGGCGTAGCCGCCCTTCTCCGGCGCGGTCAGGTCGCCCGCGACGGCGATCCCGGCCTTGGCGGACGGCCCGCTGCCCGTCTGGCCGACCACCCGGGCGGTGACGCTGCCCGAGCGCGGCGCGGCGGCGGGCAGATAGACGGCTGCCTTCTCGTCCATCCCACCGGAAAGGTCCCGGCCGCCCGCCCAGATGGCGAACTGGTCACCGCTTCGACCGCTGTTCCGGGCGTACTGGGCGTCCTCGGCCGTGGCGGTCGTCAGGTACGGCGCCCGCACCCCTGACGGGACAGGCACGACGATGGCGTCCACGCCGTCGGAGTCGTGCCGTGGCCGGCCGCCCTGGCGCCAGGAGGCGTTCACTTTGATCGGGTGGGTGCCCCATGCGGCGTCGGCCGCGGGGGTGACGGTCCAGGTGACGGCGGCGCGCTCGCCCGGGGCGAGGGTGCGGATCCGTGCGCTGCCCGCCGGTTCGGCGGACCAGCCGTGCGGCAGCTTCAGGCGGGTGCTGACACGGGTGACGGCCGTGGGGCCGGTGTTGGTGACGGTTGTTGTCATCTGCGTGGCCTGACCGGCCCGCAGGCTCGGCTGGTAAGGGGTCAGCCGGACGCGGGCCGAGGGGCAGTCGCGGGCCACGCCGAGGGCGGCCAGGTCGACCGCGTCGGCGAACGCTTTCATCCCGGTGTCGTTGGGGTGCAGATGGTCACCGGAGTCGAACGCGGCGGCGTACCGGGTGGGGTCGGCCGGATCCCGTACCGCCTTGTCGAAGTCGGCGTACCCGTCGAAGGCGCCGCCGGAGTCGCGGATGAACGCGTTGACCCGCTGCCGGTCGGCCTCCTTGTCCTCGGTCCACCAGTCGCCCCATCCCCGGTACGGGACCACGGTCGCGCCGATCACCCGCAGCCCGCGGGCGTGGGCCCGCCGCGCGATCTGCCGCATACCGTCGATCACCTGGTCGCCGGTGGCGCCACCCCAGCTGAGGTCGTTCACGCCCTCGAACAGGATCACCGTCCGGGCGTTCGGCTGGGACAGCACGTCGCGCTCCAGCCGGTCCAGTGCCGACGGGTTGCCGTCGGTCCCGGCGGTGATCCGGTTGCCGCTGATGCCCTCGTTGAGCACCCCGGCGGTGGACGAGCAGGCCGAAAGCCGGGCGGCCAGGTAGTCGGGCCAGCGCCGGTTTGCGTTCGCCGTGGACGACGCCCCGTCGGTGATGGAGTCGCCGAGCGCCACCACGGCGCCCTTCGCATCGCCGCCCCGAACGTCGACCCCGGTCAGGAACGGGAAGGTGGAGTCGGTCGTGGTGAAGGCGCTCCCGTCAGAGTCCCCGGCGTGGTCACCGCCGCCGTCCGGGGTCCAGTAGACGGTCTGCAGCCCCATCCAGTGCTGGCTGATGTGAGTGAGCCGACCCGGGAAGTACAGGCTGACCACCAGGTCAGTACGGTCGGGCACCGCGAGCCGGACCGGGTCACTGACCGCGTGCCCGCCCGCCGCGATCGTCACCTCCCGCTTCCCGCCGAACCGCAGGTCGTACGGGTGCGCCACGGCGGAACCGCTGTCGCGCCGCCCCACGGTGGCGTGACCGATCGTCACCGGCTGGTCGGTGAATCCGTTGGCCAGCCGGATCCGTACGCTCGACCCGCCGGCGCTGACGCGCACCGGTATGCGTACGGTGACCTCCGAGGTGCCGGGGTCGTACGAGGCGTGCTGCGCGGTGGCCCACGTACCCGTCCAGGCCAGCTGCCCGGCCTCGGCCGGCGCCGCCATGAGCAGCGCCGCCAGGGTGGCCGCCAAGCCCGCGGCGAAGGCGGCGAATCCGCGGTGTCCGAGCCCTCTGAACACACCAGGCACGCCAAGCACGGGTCCTCCTCAGGAAGCATGGTGGAGTGCCTTGAGCGCCTTGGCGGCGCCGTCGGCCTTGAGGTTCACGAACGCCGGGGTGATCCCGAGAGGCGCCGCATAGTCCTTGAGTGTCACGGGGCCGTGGACGACCGTGCCGCGGCCCACGTCGCGCCACACTCCGGTGGCCGCTGTTCTCGCCGTGCCCGTACCAGTGCCCGGCGCTCTTCAGGCCGTATGCCGTGCTGAGCGCGTCCGCGGTCGCCCCGGACAGCGACCACGTCACGTCGTAGCGGTCGGACCGCAGGGTGATCCTCAGGTCGACGGTGACGCCCGGCAGATCGGTGGCGGCGGTGACGCGCAGGGTGTCGCCGTCGCGGGCGCTGTCGGTGACCTCCCGGACGAGGTACCAGTCAGCGCCGATCCGGAACCGGAACGCCCCCGCCGCCGTGGCCAGGACGGTCCGGCCCGCCCGTACCGTGGTGAGGGTCAACCGGTCCGTCGCCATGCGCAGTTCGTAGCCCGGCGTCGCGAGGGTGATCGGCCCGGTCGCGGCGGCTGCCGGGGCCGCGCCGAGCAGCGGGGCGGCCAGGGCCAGCGCCGCCGAGCAGCGGCGGAGGGTTCGGCTCACGCCGGACATCAGGCACCGCCGCCGCAGGTCAGCTTGGCGTCGGCCCAGTCGGCGTGGTCGAGGGCGTTGCCGTCCCCCGCGTCCGAGACGACGAGTTCGAGCCGGCGCGCGCCTGCCACACCGACGTCGATCTTCTTCGTCGCGGTGTCCCGGTCGACGGTGCCGCTCTCGTAGACGGGCGTTCCGTCGGCGAGGACGGTGTAGGTGACGGTGGCCGGGCCGTCGGTGCGGCCGTAGGTCTCCTGGTCGAGGCCGAGGGCCGCGTGGAAGGTGGTGCAGGTGCCGCCGAGCCACATTTGGACGCTGCTGGCGGCGTGCGTACCGAGGCCCTTCTCGTAGACGGTGTCGTGCAGGCTGAGCGGCCGGCCGTCGCCTTCGGGGTTCTCGCCGACGGACTGGTCGCGTTCGACCGGGCCCCAGCCATTGCTGCTGGACTGGAACGGCAGATCGCTGACGTAGTGTTCGCCGGCCGTGAGCGGCGGTGGCTGCGCCGCCACCACCTCTTCCCCGGCCGCCGAGCCGGGTTTGCCGTGCCGGGTGAATTCGGCGGTGGCGCCGACGATCGCGACGGTGCCGGTCTTCTGGGCCGACGGCACGGAGACGGTCCATTTCGCGCTCGCCGAGGCACCGGGTTCCAGGGTGCCGAGCCGGACCGGGCCGGCCGGGGTCGCGGTCCAGCCGTCCGGCAGGTCCGGGCTCAGGGTGAGGTCGCGGAGCGGCTTGCCCTCGTCCGGGACGGAGACCGCGGCCGTCACCTGGTAGCTGCCGCCCGGCTCGACGGCGTCGGGTGCGTCGACGGTCACCCAGGCCGGGGTGGGCGGGTCGGCGTAGGCGGTGGCGTCGTAGGCCGGAGCGGCCACATCGGCGACCCGCAGCGAGGACGTGACATTGCCGAGCGTGGTGAGGCCGACCTTTCCGAGGCCGCCGCTCTTGGCGTCCTCGCTCCACGAGGCGATGGCGACGGTGTTCTTGCCGTCGGCGCGGAGGACGCCGCCTGGAATGGGGAAGGTGTGCTGCGGGCCGGTGTCGTTGACGTACTGGCCCATCAGCCAGCCGTTGACATAGATGAGGGCGCGGTAGTCACGGTCGGGGGAGTCGGTGATGGTGACGCCGACGGAGACGTCCTGGCCCTTGGGTAGCCGGGGGTTGAAGGTGGTGCGGTACCAGGCGATGCCGGGGGTCTTGTCGGTGGCCGGCAGTGTGGCGTCGGCCCAGGAGCGGTCCGGAAAGCCGGGCAGGGTCCAGCCCGCCCGCTCGCCGTACAGACCGCCGTTGTTCATATGCCCGCGCACGGTGTCGACAGGCTTTTCGCCGCCCCGGGAACCCTGGATGCGCCAGGTGATCTGCGCGTCGGAGCCGGCGAGATACGCCGTGGTCAGCCCGCGCGGCTGCTTGTGGTCGTCGCTGTTCCAGGTGAAGTCCTCGTTGTGGCCCATGGTGCCGACCAGGACGGAGATCACGTTCTCCTTGCCCTTGCGCAGCAGGCCGTCGGCGAGGGGGAAGGTCCGGCGGCCGGTCCTGCTCGTCCCGGCGAACTTTCCGTTGATCCACACCGAGTACGCGCCCACCGCGGCTGAGCCGGTGTCCGGGTTGGTCGCGTAGGCGGTCAGGGAGAGGGACTTCTCGGTGCCGCTGGCCTTGAAGCGGCCCCGGTACCAGACGTAGCCGTAGTGGTAGCCGTACTCGTCCTGGTAGAGCACCGGCAGAGTCCCGGGCGCGGTGGGGTTGCCGGTGGTCAGCTTGTCGGCGTACGTCCAGGACGAGTCGTCGTAGTCCGGGTCGGCCTCGGGGGTTTCCGCGGATGTCTTCCAGCCGGTCAGCTCGGGCAGGGTGACGTCTTTCGGACCGGGC
This sequence comes from Streptomyces sp. NPDC059455, assembly GCF_042750115.1. Classification (NCBI taxonomy): domain Bacteria; kingdom Bacillati; phylum Actinomycetota; class Actinomycetes; order Kitasatosporales; family Streptomycetaceae; genus Streptomyces; species Streptomyces sp. NPDC059455. The sequence goes on along the minus strand of NZ_JBHYVB010000107.1, from coordinate 21,234 downwards.
ACCGTGCCGAGCAGGCTGCCGGACGCGGTCGGCTTCACCTTCAGGGGTACGCCGTTCCAGGTGACGCTCCGTACGCCGGGCGGTGCGAAGACCTCCAGCGGCCCGGCCTTCCGGGCGTCTCCGGTGAGGGTGAGCGTCCGGCCGGTGACGGATGCCGTACGGACCAGCTCGGTGCCGCGTTCCAGGACCGGACCGGCTCCCGTGTCCTGCCGCCAGAAATCGGCGGCCTGGTCGTCGGTGCCGATGAGGAGCAGCAGATCGGGGCGGCCGCCGCCCTGGATGAGGATCCGGGTGAGACCGGAGTGGGTGTAGTCCAGCTTCAGGTCGCCGCGCTCGGCGTCCCAGGTGGCGTCGGCCTCGCCGTCGACCACGGTGACCTTGGGCTTGGCGGAGTAACGGAGCATGGTCTGCCCGGGGTCGCCTTCGCCGCCGTACAGCACGGCTTGCGTGCGGCCGCCGGCCCGTGTGCTGGTCAGCAGCTCGCTGGTGGAGTAGACGAGCCGCTGCCGGCCGCCGAGGTCGTGGCCGGCGACGAGGATCTTGCCGGTCTTGCCGTTCAGCCGCGCGGTGACCGGATAGGTGCCGTCCGGGGTCGCCCAGTCGAAGGTGGTGGTGGCGTCGGCGCCGGCCATTGGGTCGCCGTGCCGAAGGTAGAGGAACTGGGTGTCGGTGTCCGGGTTGGCGCGGGCTTCGATGTGCACGGCGTCGTTGGACGAGTCGGGCGCGTCGGCCGGATCGGTCGCGGTGAGTGGTCCTGTGGTGGTGTAGAAGAGGCCCTGCCGCTTCATCTCGTCGTAGTCGGCGCCGGTCTGGCGCGGCTCGCTGATCGGTGCGCCGTAGTCGTACGAGGTGTAGACCTGGCGCGGGTCGGCGAGCCGGCCCCAGTTGGTGCCGCCGTAGGCCATATAGAGGTTCTCGATCGTCGTGCCCTGCATGACCTCGTGCTTGTTGACGATCTTCTGGTACGCCGGGCCCATCTTCTCCCGGCACTTCTCGTAGCCCGTGTCTCCCCAGGTCTGGAACCAGCCGGTGCCCGCCTCGAAGATCGCCATCGGTGCGTCGTCCTGCTGCCGCTTGAGGTCGGGCAGCCACCACTCGCCCTTGCAGAAGGAGTTGTACTGGTCCAGCTCGCCGACGAAGTCCAGACCCTCACCGCCCGCGTACTGCGGCATCGGCTCATTGCCGACGAGCGGCACGCTGATGCCGTCGGCCCGCACCTGCTTGCTCAACTCGACGATGTAGTCACGCCCTTCCGGGTCGTACAGCTCGTTCTCGACCTGATAGAGCAGCACCGGTCCGGTGCCGTCGGTGACCTGGCGGCGGGCGAGGATCCGGTCGATTTCCCGGAGCCACTCGCGGGCGGCGGCGAGGTATCCGGGGTCGGTGGAGCGGGCCTGCCCCTTCTGGGTCATCAGCCAGCCGGGGAAGCCTCCGCCGTCCGTCTCGGCGTTGATGTACGGTCCGGGGCGGGCGATGACATAGAGCCCGGCCTCCTCGGCCATGTCGAGCAGCTTGTCGACGTCACGGACGCCGCTGAAGTCGTAACGGCCCTTCGCGGGGGAGTGGTAGGCCCAGTCGAAGTAGATCGAGACGGCGTTCATACCGCTTGCCTTGATTTTCTGAAGCACGTCACGCCACAGGTCGGGGCTGGGGAGCCGCCAGTAGTGGAACTCTCCGGACCATACGAAGAGTCGTTCGCCGTCGACTTTGACGGAGTACTTGTCGTAACTGACCGTATGAGGCGTGGCCTTGGCGGTTTCGGTAGCTGTGCCCGTGGCGTGGGCATGCACCGCCGTGGACAGGACCGCGAGCAGTACGGCGGCCAGTGCTCCGGCCAGCGCGGAGCGCAGCCGTCCAACTCGCCCGAGGCCGGAAGAGGGCGGAAGACGAACGGAGTTCACGAGGTGCCTCCCGGGCAGGTCAGCTTGGCGTCCGCCCAGTCGGCGTGGTCGGTGGAGACATCGCCGTCCCCGTCGACCAGCAGGTCCAGCCAGCGGGCACCGGTCACGTCCACGTCGATCGCGGCGCCGCCGCCGGAGCCGTACAGCACCGGACCGGTGAAGAGGGAGCGGCCGTCGGCGATCACCTGGAAGGAGACGCTGCCGTTGTCACCGACCTCGTCGTCCACCCCCGTGGTGGCGGTGAACCGGGTGCAGCCGCCGCCGAGGTAGACCCGGATCTGGCTGTTCGCGTGCACGCCGAGGCCCTTGGCGTAGGTGGTGCCGCCGATCGCGAGCGGCCGCCCGTCGCCCGCCGCGGACTCGCCGTTGGAGGCGTCCTTCTCGACCGGGCCCCAGCCGTTGACCGACTTGACCAGCGTCAGGTCGCTCACGTAGGCGTCGGCGGACAGCCCCGGCGGCGGCACCTGCACCGCCCGCCGGCCGGTGACGGTGCCTGGACGGCCGGTCTGCGTCAGCTCCGCGGTCGCGGACAGGACGGCGTAGTGAACCGGGTCGCCGGGCGGGGTGACGGTATAGGCCGCGGTCACCGTGTCGCCGGGCCGGACCCGGTCGAAGCGGGTGGTGTCGTCGGTGGTCGCGGTCCAGCCGTCCGGCACGGTCAGCGCCAGCTTGACGTTCCGGGCGGTCGGCGCGCCCTTCGGCACGGTGAGCGTGACGGGGACATCGGTGGCCGTGCCGGGCTTAAGGAACGGCTCGGCGCCGACGGTGACCCGGGCGCCCGACGCCGGCATGGCGTAGGTCCTGGCGTCGTACGAGGGCGCGTCCACCGTACGGACCTTGATCCCGCCCGCCGACGCGCCGAGGTCGACGAGGGTCGCGGAGCCGGGGCCAGAGGCCTTCTCGGTGGACCAGACGGCCAGGGCGATGGTGTTGCCGCCCTGCTCGTGCAGGATGCCCTTGGGGATGACGAAGCGCGTCTGGGGCCCGGTGTCGGCCAGGTAGCGGCCGATCAGCCAGCCGTTGACGAAGATCTGGGCGCGGTAGTCGGTGCTTCCGCCCTTGGGCTCGGCGAGATCCAACGCGATCGCGTTGTCCTGGCCCCGCGGCAGGTCGAGCCCGGCGGTGGTGCGGTACCACCGCACGCCGGGCCCGGTCTTCCCGGTCTGCCCGGACAGGGTGGTGCGGCTCCAGCCGTTGTCGGGGTAACCCGGCAGCGACCAGCCGGCCCGCTCCCCGTACAGCCCGCCGTTGTTGTACTGGCCCCGTGCGGTGTCGACCGGGTGCTCGGCGCCCCGGCCGCCCTGGATCTTCCAGGTGAGGGTGGTGGCCCCACCGATCACCTCGGCGCCGAGCAGGCCGCGCGGTTCCTTGGAGTAGTCATGGCCCCATTCCTCGTTGTGACCCGCGTTCTCGACGAGCACGGAGAGGACGTTGTCGCCTTCCGCCTCGATCGTCCCCGCCGGGATGTCGAAGGTGTGCGCGCCGTCGCCGGAGCTGCCGAGGTAGCTGCCGTTGAGCCACACCGCGTACTGGCCGGTCGGTCCGGTGTTGGCGTTCAGCGCGATCGCGGTCGCCTTCCCCGTGGTCGTGAACCGGCCGCGGTACCAGACGTCGCCGTGGTGGTAGCCGTACTCGTCCATCGCGAGGACGGGCAGCGATCCGTCCAGTTCGGCGTTGTTGGCGCTGAGCCTGGCGGCGGTGGTCCAGGCGGAGTCGTCGAAGCCGGGGGCGGACTCCGGCGCTTCCTCCTTGTACTTCCACGTCGTCAGCTCGGGCAACTCGATGGGGCGAGGCGCCTGGGTGACGGCCGCCGCGCGGCCGTTCCACGTCACTTTGGTGGCATCCGCGATGACCTCGATCTTCGAGGCATCGGTGGAGTCGCCGGTCAGCTTCAGCGTTCCGTCGTCCAGTTCGGCCGTACGGACGAGCGACGGGCCACGCACGAGGACCGGGCCCGCGGCGGTGTCCTGCCGCCACCAGCGGGCGGTCTCCGCGGTGTCGGCGATCAGCAGTTCCAGGCCGTTCACCAGCACTCGGGCCAGCCCGTCGTGGGTGTAGTCCAGCCGCAGATCGCCACGTTCGGCGTCCCAGGCGGTGGTGACATCGCCGTCGAGCACCGTGACCTTCGGCCGCTTCGCGTACCGCAGGACGGTCTCACCGGCCTCGCTCTTGCGTCCGTACAGCAGCGCCACGTCATGGTCGCCGACGCGTGCGTGCGTCATGATCTCCGAGGTGGAGTAGACGAGCCGCTGATCGCCCAGGTCGTAGCCCGCGACGAGGAGTTTGGCGTCCCGGCCGTCGACCGTGATCGTGCCCTGCTGCGGCACGCGCGGATAGTCGCCGTCCGCGCCGGTCAGGGACAGAGTGGTCTCATCCTTGTCCTTCACCCGGGTGTCGGCGTGCCGGACGGTGAGGAACTGGGTGCCGTCGTCGGGGTTGACCCGCCGGTCGACGCGCAGGGCCTCATCGGAAGGAGTGGGCGCCTCGGCCCTGTCGGTCCGCGCCAGCGAGCGGACCGAGTTGACCAAGTACCCGAGGCGCTTGAACTCCTGGTACTTGTCGGTCAGCTGACGGGACTCGTTGATCGGAGCCCCGTAGTCGTACGACGTGTACACCGCGTTCGGATCGGCGAGCCAGCCCCAGTTGGTGCCGCCGTATGTCATGTAGAAGGACTGGCCACTCACCCCGGCGGCGATGTTCATCTTGCTGAACACCCGGGTGAAGTCGGTGCCGGTGAGCTGCGCGCAGTCCTGGTACCCGGTGCCGCCCCAGGGGTCGAAGGCGCCGCCCTGCGCCTCCGGGATGATCAGCGGGGACTCGGGCTTCCACTCACCCGCGTACGAATAGTCCGGCAGGTTCTTCCAGGTGTCGGGTTTCGAGCAGTCGAAGCCCTGCGGGTAGGCGTCGAAGCCGTAGATGTCGGGGGCTCCCTTGCCACTCACCCAGTTCTTGTTGGCACCGCCGTCGTTGACGAAGGTGGGCACGTCGATGCCGTCGTCCTTCGCCCAGTCGATGAGCGTCTGCATGTAGTCGGCGTCCGCGCGGCCGCCCTGGTACTCGTTCTCGACCTGGTAGAGGATCACCGTGCCGGTGCCTCGGGTGAGCTGGTGGCGGGCGATGATGTGGTTGATCCGGCTCATCCACTCGCGCGCGTCGTCGAGGTAGTCGGTCTCGGAGGTGCGGTTCACGCCCTTTCGCGTCTTCCGCCAGGCCGGGAAGCCGCCACCGGAGACCTCGGCGTTGATGTACGGGCCGGGGCGGGCGATCACATACAGACCCGCGCGCTCGGCCTCGTCCAGCAGCCGTTCCACATCACGGATGCCGGTGAAGTCGTACGAACCCGGCTTGGCCGAGTGGTAACCCCAGTCGAAGTACAGCGAGACCGCGTTGAATCCGCCGGCCTTGATCTTCTGGAGTACGTCACGCCATGCGTCGGGGCTGGGCAGCCGGAAGTAGTGGAACTCGGCGCCCCAGATGTACAGGGGCTCGCCGTCGACCTTCACGGAGTACTGGTCGTAGGCGACCGTGTGCTCCTGCGTCCGCGGCTTCGCCTGAGCCGGTGTCGCGGCGGCCGGACCGGTCAGGGGAATGACGGTCAGAAGCGCGGCGAGCAACAGGGAGCGCCATCGCCCTTTCATGACGTCAGCCCCTTCACCACGGCCGCCCGCGCGGTCTCGATGTCGGTGACGTCCTTCGTACGGCCGTCGAGGTTCCGGGTCGCCGTGGCGAGGGCCTCGGTCAGGGCGTCGCTGTCGGCGGCGCCGGCCTCCTTCTTCCTCAGCTCGGCGATCAGCTCGTAGTCCTCGACGCCCTCCTTCAACTGCTCCCAGCGGATGCTGGACATCGGCCCGTCCTTGCCGGGGTAGACCAGGTATTCGTCGCCCTGGGTGAAGATGTGCACCGGCTGATCGAAGGGATCGCGGGTCCAACTGTTGTACGACCAGCGCAGAAACCCATCGAGATTCCGCTGGGCGGAGATCCACGGCAGCATGCGTGACTCGACGGCGGGAGAGTACGACAGGGTGTTCGGATGAGCCGGTGAGCCGTACACGTAGAAGGTGGTGATCTTTCCGGCCGCGCGCCGTTCCGCCACCTTCTCCTTCGTCATCGCGTCGATGCCGCCCCAGTCGACGGACAGGTTCGACGCGACGCCCTCCGTGCTGATCGACCCGGCGACGGAGATACGGTCGTCGAAGGCCGGCGCGATCTCGTGGACGAAGTCCTTGACGACCGTCATGGTGCTGATCGGGCGCTCGTCGAAGGACAGCCAGGTGTCCTCCAGCCAGCCCTTCGCCTTCAGATGCTTCTCGAAGGCGGGCAGAAAAGCCCCCCACGCCTCCCGCCAGCGGTCCCCGCCCAGCTCGACGTTCTCGTAGACGGTCCTGCCGGTACGGGTGTCCGTGTAGGTGAGGTGCTCCTTGTCCTGGAACGCCAGCATGGAGAAGGCGCCGATGTCGGGCCCGAGCCCGGCGCGTCTGGCGGTCCGGACGTACTTGTCCCAGCGGGCGAAGTCGAAGGAGAACGTTTTCCCGTCCCAGGTCCAGCCGACCATGCTGGAGTACGGCGTGGCCGTCTGCGACTCCCGGGTGCCCAGCGACCACTGGTGGTGCCAGGGGTTGTCGACGATGGTGGTGTTGACGACCTTCTGACCGCGGGAAGCCAGGTCGCGGCTGTAGGCCCCGATCAGCTTCCAGTGCTTGTCGGACCAGAGCTTCACGCCGTGTGCCTGGGCGATGGTCTCCGGCTGCGCCCATACGTCGAGAAAGAAGCCGTAGTCATCGGGGTCGGGCGCGCTCGTGGCCGCGACCTCGATGGTCAGCGGGTAACGGGCCTGGGTGCGGCCGTCGGCATCGACCTTCACCGTGCCCCGGTAGGTGCCGGGCCTGGCCTTCTCGGGGATGTGGAAGGTGAACCACAGCGGCTGCGCCGCGTATGCGGGCACGTCCACGGAGGACCGCTCCTCGAGGGGGTCGCCCACCACATCGGGGTTACGGTCGCCGGAGACCTCCTTGCCGGAGCTGACCTGGTCGATGGTGGCGGACCAGTCGACCTCGCTCTTGGAACGCTGCACGGGTACGTACTTCACGAACCGGACCTGGGTGTCGTCTCCGGACAGCTTCGCTCCGCCGGGTCCGGTGAGATCGCCGACCACGGCCTTGACGTTGTCGAGATCCTGGCCGGACGCGATCGCCAACTGCGCCGAGACCTGCTCGTTGCGTACGGCGGAGAGGTTCAGCTCCTTGGTGTCCTTGCCCTGGATGGCGGTCATCGGGTAGCGCGGGACCCGCTCCTCCGCGGAGGTGGCGAAGGATCCGGTGGGCACCCATGTGATGGTGTCCTTGGTGCCCATGGCGTCGGCGACCTTGACCGTCAGCCAGGTGGTGGTGGCCTTGGAATCGAGGTCGGTATCGGTGTTCGCGCCGGTGATGGCGATCGCGGTGGTGCTCGCGGCCACCACGACACCCGCGACGAAGCCGGCGACAGCTGCGGACGTACGTGCCATGGGTCTGTGCTCCCTCTCTCACGGACGTGTGGGGGCATGGTCCCCGGGGGGGCCCCGGGGGGGGGGGGGGGGGGTGCCGGGGAGGGGGGGGGGACGCCGGGCCGGGGGGGGCCGGAGGTGGCGGGGAAACCGCGGTAAGCGGCCTCGATGTTCTCGCCGGGGTAACTGACGTTGGCCGCGCTGGCGACCATCCCGGCGTCACCGGTGCCGGCGGCCGACGGCACCTCGGCGGTGCCGACCCGCGACCAGGTCTCGCCGTCCTTACTGGCATACGCGGTGTAGGAGGTGCCGTCCCGGGTCAGCTTCAGATACGCCGGGTGGTAAGTGGAGCCACCGCCCGCCCAGGTGTCGAGCGCGCCGTTGCCATCGCTGTCGGTCATGAACTCCAGCCCGTACCGCTCGGTCATGACCAGCACCGCGTAACCGCCCTTGCCGGGCGCGGTCAGATCGTTGGCGAGGGCGATCCCCGCCTTGCCGAAGGGAGAGGCGCTGTCCTGGGAGACCAGCTGAGCCTGCACCGTGGCCTTCTCGCCGGCCGCGTCGTGGAGGTAAATGACGCCCTTCTCGTCCTTCCAGCCGGACAGGTCCTGCCCGCCGGCCCAGATGGCGAACTGGTCACCGCCCTGGGCGTATCGGGCGTCATCGGTGGTGGCGGTCGTCAGATACGGGGCCGCCACACTGCCCGGGGCCGCCTTGACCTCGGCCCGCACGGTGTCGGAGACCTTCTGGCCACGGTCGTACCTCACCCTCCCGGTGAGATCGTGACCGCCCCATTGCGCGTCGGCGGCCGGGGTCACCGTCCAGGTGGTGGTGAGTGTTCCGCCGGCCTTGAGGGACTTCGCGGTGGTGGGGCCGGTCGCCGTGGCGGTCCAGCCGTCGGGGAGGTCCAGCGCCGCTTGGACGTTTCTGATGGCCCGGGTGGACCAGTTGGTCGCCTCGGTGGTCACCTCGAAGGGGGTGCCGGAGCCGGTGGACGGGGCGTCAGGGCTGATCAGGACGGAGGCGGCCGGGACGTCGTGGCGCTTCAGGGCCTTGATGGCCTTGGCGGCGCCTTTGGCCTTGAGGTCGACGAAGGCCGGGGTGACGCCGAGCGGTGCCGCGTACCCCTTGAGGTTCTTGGGGCCGTGGATCACCGTGCCGTGGTTGACGTCGTACCAGGTGCCGGGTGGCAGATGGACGGTGCGGGTGGCGCCGGTACTCAGCTTGGGTGCGGCGAGTACGGCCGGGCCGAGCATCCATTCGTCGGTGACGGTGTAACTCTCCTTGTCCTTGGGGAAGTCGAAGAACAGGGGCCGCATGATCGGGTCGCCGGTCCTCAGGGTGGACTGGACCTGGTCCCAGATGTAGGGGGCGAGCTTCTTGTGCGTCTCGATCGCCTGCCGGTAGAGATCGACCGTCTCCTGGTCGTAGTCCACCTTCTGTCCGGTGGTGGTGTCATTGGTGTCCACTGGTGACGTCGAGGCGTACATCAGCGGCATCAGCGAGGCGGACTGCGCCCATCGCACCAGTACGTCCTTGGACGGCGCGGGCTGGCCGCCGGAGCCGCCGACCATGTCGGACTCGACGAACGGGTAACCGATGGTGGAGATCGCCAGGTTCTGGGTGACGGAGGCGCGCAGGGAGTCCCAGCCGGTGCCCTTGTCGACCTGGCGGGTGACGAAGCCGGCCTTGTGGGCCGTCTCGTTCCAGTGCGCCCGGATGCCGGCGCCCTGGAGGTCGAACTCGTCGGCGAGCTGTGTGCCGAGCTTCTGGTAGTCGGTGGCCTGGTGGCCCTCGCGCGGCGCGCACTTCTCGTCGAAGAAGCGGGTGTCGAACTTCAGCCCGTCGACGTCGTAGGTGTCCATGAGCTTCTTGAGGTTGCCCTCGTACCAGGCCCTGGCGTCGGGGTTCGCCAGGTCGATGATTCCGGCTTGGCCGTTCCACCAGGTCACTTCGCAGGGCTTGCTGGTGTCCTTGGCGTCCATGAGGAGGTAGCCGTTGTCGACGGCGTGCTGGTAGTTGTCCGAGTCCAGGTTGATCCACAGGGTGACCCAGAGGCCGAAGTCGAACCCCATGTCGTGGATCTTGTCGGACATGCCCTTGGGATCGGGGAAGGTCGTGGGGTCCCAGGTCAGATTGCCGTAGTTCGACTCCCACTTGTCGTCGAGCTGGATGGTGTGTCCGTCAAGGCCGTTGTTGTCGAGATCAGTGGCGTAGTCGAGTAGTTTCTCCTGGTCGACCTTGGTGTAGAACTGTGCCCAGGAATTCCACAGCGGCTTGGCGTACTGCTCGTATGTGGCATCGCTCTTGTCCGGCTTGCCGACGATGCCGATGTAGTCGCGGTAGACCCCCAGCGGGGTCGACTCGACGAACACGGTGGCCTTGTAGGTGTCGGGCGACTCGACGGTGAAGCGGCCGAGGCCGTCCTTGTCCTTGTTGAGCGCCACGTCCATGACATCCCCGGTGTCGACCCGGAGGCCGGTCGCGGTGGAGGTGTACCAGAACGGGTCGATCATGTTGTACGAGGCCGGGCCGAAGGCTCCGTGGTCGACCTCGCCTGTGTCGAGCGGCCAGGGCTGGTTGACACCGGGGCCGCCCTGCGGGGTCTCCGCCTCGCCGTGGCCGTACCAGTGGCCCGCCGATGACAGGTCGTAGGCGAGGCCGAGTTGGTCGGGGCTGCCGCCCTCGACGTCCCAGTCCAGCTGGTAGCGGTCGGATGTGGGGGTCAGCCGCGCTTTGACGGTGGCGCCGTCGAGCGTGGTGTCGACGGTGAGGGCGAGGACGCCGTCCTTCCATGCCCAGTCGGTGACTTCGGTCGCTCGCTGCCACTGGCCGCCGGAGCGGAATCGCAGGCCCCCCGTCTCGCCGCCCGCTGTGCTGAGCACGGCCTCTCCGGCGCGCTCGGTGGTGATGGCGAGTTCGCCGGTGGCGATGTCGATGATGTAGCCGGGGGTCTTCTCGGTGGCCGGCACGGACACGGTGAGGGCATCCGCGCTGCGGGTCACCTTCGGCTGGGCGGAGGTGTCTGCCCGGGCCGGTGTGGTGAGGGGTTCGGTCACGGACGGTATGAGCGCCAGGGCCAGCGCGGCGGCCAGAAGCATGCCGAATCCGCGGGTTTCGCGCGATCTACGGGGGTGGGTGCGCACTCACGTCCTCCTGCGGGGCGGGCATGGTGTCGTTGAGTAGCACTGCAAGATCATGCTTATTTCTGTTCATATTCTTGCGTTTTAAGTCAACTGTCAACACTCGTCGCCGTGATTTCTTGACCCCAACCATCAGGCCCGACGTCCCTGGTGACGGTGGATTTCCCTGGTTGGCGCACTGGCTCCTGAGACCGCGAGCCAGGGGAAGACGGCGGTAAATTCTGGGTGAACCACGCCCGATTCGTGCGGTTCTGCTTCCTGAGCGCGGGTCAGGCGCGAAGGCGCCCGCCGCCTCGCGCGTCTTCGGGGCCGTCCCCTGGGCCATCCCGTGCGCATGATGGATGTGAATGCTTGATTCTGGCAGTTTCGATCAGAATCAAGCACTCCAGCGCACGGCTGTTGTTCTGCGACAAGGGCGACGCTCAGGCCCGGACGATCTCCACGCCCGCAGCCGCGAACGGGTCGGTCAGCGCGGGGCCCGCCGCCTTGTCGGTCACCAGCACATGGACGTCCTCCACCGGGCAGATCCGGGCGAAGGCCCGCCGGCCCAGCTTGGAGGAGTCCGCGACGACGACCACCTGTTCGGCCCGCAGTGCCAGCGCCCGGTTGATGTCGGCCTCGCCCTCGTCCTGGGCCGTCGCACCGTATCTGACGTCGATCGCGTCGACGCCGATGAAGACGTGGTCGAGGGTGATCCGCGTGAGCACCTCGGTGGCGAGCGGCCCGGTGAGCTCGTACGAGGCAGGGCGGGCCACGCCGCCGGTGACGACGAGTTTCACATGGCGGCGTGCAACCAGTTCGTTGGCGATGTTCAGCGCGTTGGTGACCACCGTCAGCGAGGGCCCGGCGCCCTCTGTGCCCAGCTCCGGCCGGGCGGTCAGCGCACGGGCGACCGCGGTGGTCGTGGTGCCGCCGTTCAGACCCACCACGGCGCCCGCCTTCACCAGGCCCGCCGCGGCGTCGGCGATCCGCTCCTTCTCCGGAGCGTTGCGCGCGGCTTTGTAACGGAGCGGCAGATCGTACGCGATCGCGTTGATCACGGCGCCGCCATGGGTACGGGTGACCATCTGCTGACGCGCCAGCTCGTCCAGATCACGCCGGATCGTGGCGGCGGAGACCTGCATCGCGTCAGCGGCGGCCTCGACCTCGATCCGTCCGTCGCGCGTCAGTATCTCCAGCAACGCGCTCCATCTGGCCTGCGGTGCCCCCATGTGTCATCCCTTGTTCCGTGGTGTGCGGGCCCAAGACTTTAGCTCGCCGGAACAAGCGTTTTCGTCCACGATCATTTCAGCCGTGAGGGAAGGCCACCGCCACTCCATGCCCCTGATCCCCACCGCCGAACTCCTCTGCGCGGCCCGCGCTGATGGCCGTGGCGGAGGCTGCCCGGCGCTGCCCGGCTCTACCCATGACCGTGGCTACGGCAGAAGCAGCTCCCCGCGCAAGACGGGCGTGTACGTATGGTGCGTGTCGGTCCTCGGACACAGAAGATATCCCCAACTTGTGCGGGTCGAGCGTTGCCTCGGCCCGCACGAGCTGTTTTCCGGGCTCGTGGATCGGCTTGAGACCGAGGTTCCGGTAGACCTCGGCCTTACGCTTCGGCGCGGTAGCACGCGCACCGTCTCCGCCATCGCCGCAGGGGCATCGGCGATGTTCCACGGGGCGAGTGAGATCACGAGGCCGTCGACGGAGTCGTGAGGCGGATCACGTCTGGCGGGGGGCCAGATGATCGCGGCTCGTGCGAATGGGTGCCGAGGGTGGGGCCACCTGCCGTTTTATGAGAGCCGAAGCAACAGCCTGATCCATTGCGTGAAAAGTGTGTACAGCTGTTAACTCTGTGTTTCGTAGGGAAGATTGCGCCGCGCCGCCGGGCAATGGATACGATCACGGCATGGTTACGGCTTGGTCGCGCTCCGGCATGCAATGGCTCCGTTCCGCGGGGCTATTGCGTCTGCTGTGGCTGGCCGTGCTGGTGTTCGGCGTCCTGGTCACGCACGGCGCGAGCGCGGAGAGCGTCCAGGGGCACGCAAGGGTTGGTGCAACCGCGCCCGCACACGCGTCCGCCGTGATGCAGGAAGGTCACAGCGGGGCCGGACGGGGCGGCGCTGTCGCGAGCGCGTCGTCTGACTTCGCGGCAATCGACGGCCAGCACGAGGGTGACGGTTCGCCCCACCTGGTTGAAGACTGCGTCTCCGGCCAGCCCCAGCAGGACCCGTATCTGGCCGCTCCAAGTCTGTCCACATGGGGCCGTGTGCCATCGACGCGCCCGTTTGCATTGGGGAAGTCCGACCCCTTCCGGTCGAAGTCGGCCGTTCCTTCGTTGATGGGTTCGAGAGTCTCCGTGGTGCAGCAGGTCTAGATTCCGGCGTACCCGACTGGCCGCCGCTCTCCTGAGAGATGACAGGCCCGCCCTGCGGGACGGGGCGGCCAAGTGCGGTCAGTTCCCGGCTCCCTGGACGTCCGTGGCCACGCTTCCTCGCGTTGAACGGACCGCTCCTCGGCGCCTGCCTGCTCGGATGCCTGCTGATCCCGATCCGCCGCTCCCTCCCCACGCCGTGGGAGCGGCGGCCGCTCCCCGGAGGAACCGTGCCGTTACACCCCCTTTCCCACGCTCACATCAGCTGCCCGGCTACCAGGGCTCGGCTGCTGCGGCCGCTGGTCTTCGTCCTCGGAGTCCTGCTGCTGTGGGCGTTCGGCTGTTCTGCGACGCACGCTGACGACAGCCACACGCGGGGCCGACCCTCGGCCTCGGCCGGTCTCCCCTCGCTCGCGTCGGCAGACACCGAGCGTGCGATGCCCCACGGACCGCATCCACACTGCGGTGCACATTGCGCGCCGTACGTGGTCAGCCAAGTTCTCCCGCGTGCCCGGCAGTTGTTCACGGACACCGCGGTCATCGCCGACTTCGCCGGAGTGGCGGCGGGAGTGCCCTCCGCCGTTGCCGGCCAGCGGTGGGTCGCTCGACACGGAGGAAGCAGACCCCGGATACGGCGTTCAGGCCGGTCCACCCTCGCCGTCGTCTGCCGGTGGCGGATCTAGACGGGCCTTCGCGGCCATCGACACGGGCCGCGCGTGCCGCCACCAGGTACCGAGGCGAATGCCTCTTGCTGGGCCGGACGGCGCGCCCGACGAAACCCCGTCACACCACCGATGAGAGCGGAAGATGCACCCGCAGACCACAACCGAGATCACACTTCCCGCCCGCTCGGCCCTGTCCGGGCTCGTGGGCGACACCCCGGTTCTCCGGATCTCCGATCCCCTCACCCCCGCTGACCGGGGGTTCTGGGCGAAGCTGGAGGGTTTCAACCCCGGCGGGATCAAGGACCGGCCCGGCCTGTACATGGTCGAGCGGGCCCGCGCCCGTGGTGATCTGCGCCCCGGCGCCAGGATCATCGAATCCACCAGCGGCACCCTCGGCCTGGGACTGGCCCTGGCCGGCATGGTCTACGGCCACCCCGTCACCCTGGTCACCGACCCAGGGCTGGAGCGGTCCATGACCCAGCTGCTGACCACCTACGGAGCCCAGGTCGACGTCGTCCCCGAACCCCACCCCACCGGCGGCTGGCAGCAGGCGCGGCGCGAGCGAGTGGCTGAGCTCATGGCGCAGCACCCCGGCTCGTGGTGCCCCGACCAGTACAACAACCCCGACAACACCACCGCCTACACCCCACTCGCGCTGGAGCTGGCCTCCGAACTGGGCCACATCGACGTGCTGGTGTGCAGCGTGGGTACCGGCGGCCACTCCGCCGGCATCTCCCGGGTGCTGCAGGCCCTGTACCCGGAGCTGAAACTCGTCGGCGTCGACACCATCGGCTCGACCATCTTCGGGCAGCCCGCCCGCACCCGGCTGATGCGCGGCCTGGGTTCAAGCATCTACCCCCGCAACGTCGCCTACGACAACTTCAGCGAGGTGCACTGGGTGGCACCGGCCGAGGCGGTGTGGACCTGCCGCCGGCTCGCCGCCTCCCACTACGCCACCGGCGGTTGGAGCGTCGGCGCGGCCGCCCTGGTGGCGGGCTGGCTGGCCCGCACCCTGCCCGCGGACACGAAGATCGCGGCGATCTTCCCCGACGGCCCGCAACGCTATCTCGGCACGGTCTACGACGACGACTACTGCGCCACCCACGGTCTGCTCGACTCCCCGCCGCCCGTCGAACCGGAAACCATCGGCCGCCTGGACGAGAAGGAAGTCAGCCGCTGGACCCGGTGCACCACCGTGGTCGACCCGCTCACCCTGTCCGATCCGGCGCAGGAGAACGACGCCGCAGAGCTCGCTGAGTTCGACACCCGGGAGGAGGGAGACCGGTGATGGACCGGCAGTCACGTTCCGAGGGAACCTGGGCGCAGATGCGCTCCTACCCGCGCAGCGTCCAGTTGCTGATGGTGAACCAGTTCTCCATCAACCTCGGCTTCTACATGCTGATGCCGTACTTGGCCGCGCACCTGTCCGGCACGGTCGGGCTGGCCGGCTGGGCCGTCGGGCTCGTGCTCGGCATACGCAACTTCAGCCAGCAGGGGATGTTCCTGGTCGGCGGAACCCTGGCCGACCGGCTCGGCTACAAGCCGCTGATCATCGCCGGGCTGATGCTCCGCATCGTCGGCTTCGCGACCCTCGGACTGGTGGACGCGCTGCCCGCGCTGCTCGCCGCATCCGCGGCGACCGGGCTGGCGGGCGCCCTGTTCAACCCGGCGGTGAGGGCCTATCTGGCGGCGGACGCCGGGGAGCGCAGGGTCGAAGCGTTCGGGCTGTTCAACATCTTCTACCAGGCCGGCATCCTGCTCGGCCCACTCGTCGGCATGGTGCTCACCGGTGTCGACTTCCGCGTCGCCTGCCTGGTGTCGGCCGGGATCTTCGCGCTGCTGAGCATCGTGCAGCTCCGCAGTCTGCCCGCCCGCCGGGCAGATGACGCGCCGACCACCAAGGGAAGCGGCGGGCAGGACGGCGTGCTGTCCCAGTGGCGCACCATCGTGGCCAACCGGCCGTTCCTGCTGTTCTCGGTCGCCATGATCGGCTTCTATGTCATGCAGTTCCAGGTCTATCTCGCGCTGCCGCTGGAAGTGCGGCGCCTGGGTGGCGACGGAACGTCCGGGACAGCGGCGGTGGCGATGCTCTTCGCCGTCTCGGGCCTGAGCACGATCCTCTTCCAGACCAAGGTGACCGAGTGGTGCAAGGCCCGCATGGAGCCGGGCCGGGCACTCGCCTGGGGGCTGTTCACCATGGGCGTGGCGTTCCTGCCCCTGCTGGTACCGACGGCCGTGCCCGTGCCGGAGGGCGGAGTGGAGCTGTGGCTGCTCGCGGCCGTCCCGCCCGCGCTCTCCGCTCTGCTCCTGGCGGTGGGGACGATGATCGCCTACCCGTTCGAGATGGACACCATCGTCCGGCTCTCCGGTGACCGCCTGGTCGCCACCCACTACGGGCTCTACAACACCATCTGCGGCGTCGGCATCACGCTCGGAAACCTGCTGACCGGGGCCTCTCTGGACGCCGCCCGCGCGGCCGGCGTCTCCGCGCTCCCGTGGATCGTGCTCTGCGCGCTCGGCCTGGCCTGTGCCGCCGCCCTGTACGGACTGCAGCGTACCGGCCGCCTCGCGCCGCCGGTACGCGAGACACAGCCCGAGTCGGTGTCTGCCTGACCGATGCTCCTGCGGCAGGGAGGACGAGCTTTCCTCCGTCCTCCCTGCCGGCCATGCGTCGAAGTCGCCGCCGTATGCGGCCGCCGAGGCGGCCGCTCCTCAACGAACCCGTAGGGATGGAAATCCACCGTGAGCTCGAAACCTGTCGTACTCCTGGCTGAAAAGCTGTCACCCGCCACTGTCGGCGCCCTGGGCCCGGACTTCGAGATCCGGCTCTGCGATGGCGCCGATCGAGCCGAACTCCTCCCCGCGATCGCGGATGTCGACGCGATCCTGGTGCGCAGCGCGACCACGGTCGACGCGGAGGCCATCGCCGCCGCCAAGAAGCTGAAGGTCGTCGCCCGCGCCGGGGTCGGCCTCGACAACGTCGACGTCTCCGCCGCCACCAAGGCCGGCGTCATGGTCGTCAACGCCCCGACCTCCAATATCGTCACCGCCGCCGAGCTCGCCTGCGGCCTGCTCATCGCCACCGCGCGGAACATTCCGCAGGCCAATACGGCGCTGAAGAACGGCGAGTGGAAGCGCAGCAAGTACACCGGTGTGGAGCTGAGCGAGAAGACCCTCGGCGTCGTCGGCCTCGGCCGGATCGGCGTCCTGGTCGCCCAGCGGATGTCCGCCTTCGGGATGAAGGTCGTCGCCTACGACCCGTACGTGCAGCCCGCGCGCGCCGCGCAGCTGGGCGTCAAGCTCCTCTCGCTCGACGAGCTGCTGGAGGTCTCGGACTTCATCACGGTCCACCTCCCCAAGACCCCGGAGACCGTCGGTCTGATCGGCGACGAGGCGCTGCACAAGGTCAAGCCCGAGGTCCGGATCGTCAACGCCGCGCGCGGCGGGATCGTCGACGAGCAGGCACTGGCCAGCGCGCTCAAGGAGGGCCGCGTCGCCGCCGCGGGTCTGGACGTCTTCGCCCAGGAGCCGTGTACCGACTCCCCGCTCTTCGAGTTCGACAACGTCGTGGCCACCCCACATCTGGGCGCCTCGACCGATGAGGCCCAGGAGAAGGCGGGCATCGCCGTCGCCAAGTCGGTGCGGCTGGCGCTCGCGGGAGAGCTGGTCCCGGACGCGGTCAACGTCGAGGGCGGCGTCATCGCCGAGGACGTCCGCCCCTGCGTGCCGCTCGCCGCGAATCTCGGCCGGATCTTCACCGCCCTGGCCGGCGAGGTCGCCGTCCGGCTCGACGTCGAGGTGCACGGCGACATCACCCGGCACAACGTCAAGGTGCTGGAACTCTCCGCACTCAAGGGCGTTTTCGAGAACGTCGTCGACCAGGCGGTTTCCTACGTCAACGCACCACTGCTCGCGCGGGAACGCAGGGTCGATGTGCGCCACACCACCAGCTCGAAGTCCCCCGACCACCACCATGTGGTGACCGTCCGCGGCACACTCACCAGCGGTGAGCAGGTCGCGGTGTCCGGCACGCTGGCCGGCCCCAGGAACATCCAGAAGATCGTGTCGGTGGGTCAGCACACCATCGACCTCGCGGTCAGCGACCACCTGATCTTCCTGCGGTACAAGGACCGGCCCGGCATCGTCGGTACCGTCGGCCACATACTCGGCGAGTCGGGCCTCAACATCGCCGGCATGCAGGTCTCCCGGTCCGTACCGGGCGGTGAGACGCTCGCCGTCCTGAACGTCGACAGCAACGTCCCCGCCGACGTACTCAACGAAATCGCCCAGGAGACCGACGCCACCTTCGCCCGCTCGGTCACCCTCGGCTGACCCCATACCAAGGTCGTAGAACCCGGGCCGCTCACTGCTTCGGCGGTGGGCGGCCCGAGGCCGCACGCTCGAGGTTTTCGTTAGGCGGCCGGGGAGGACCTTCACCGGCGCGGTGGCGTCTGCGGCGGCCCTCTCCGCCAGGGCGCGCGGCCTGGGCTCCGGTTCCACGGCCATGCGCTTCGGCGAAGGCGTTGATCCGCGGGTAGATGGGTTACGGCGCTGATGGGGTGAGAAGGTCGATGCAGTAGCGGTCGTCGACGACCATGCGGGTGATCCCGCGTACTTGGCCTTCGGCCTTGTGGAGCCGGGCGAGGTGGTCGGATTCGTGGTCGCGGTGTCGGCGACGGCGAGGACACCTGCGGCCCGGCCGTCGACCGCGGCGAAGACCGGGGTTCTGCCTTCGGCCGAGAGGCCGGCCCGGACTCAGTTACCCGGAGGTCGCTTGGTCCCTTCCAGCACCGGGTCCCGTGACCGTCGCTTGCTCGCCGATGGCCGGGGTGCTCTTGGGCTTGAACGCTCGGCTTCACACCCCGCCGCTACCAGCGACGCATGCGAGCGCGGGGACGGGCCTTGGACACTGGCCCGAAGTTCAGCCGATCGATACCTCCTTCACGTGGCTGTCCTTACTTACGTGATGCGACTTCGTGTCGCACTCTGAGCGTCGTACTTGGCGGGCAGGGTAGTGCCGGGCCCAGGGGGAGCGGACGATGATGAAGGCCGGTTCCTAGGCGGCTTAGGATTGCGATGATGCGCCGAGGCCAGAAGGAGGGCTTATGCCGCGGTTCGGGGACCTGGAGGCCGCGATCATGGACACGGTGTGGGCCGCAGACAAGCCGCTGCGTGTGCGGGAGGTGCTGGAGCGGCTCGACCGCGAGCCCGAACCGGCCTACAACACCGTGCACACGGTGACCGAGGTGCTGCACCGCAAGGGCTGGCTGTCCAAGGAGAAGGACGGGCGCGCCTTCCGCTATGGAGCGACCGCGAGTCGCGAGCAGTACGTCGCCGGGCTGATGGGCGAGGTGCTGGCCGTGGCCGACGACCGCGCGGCCGCGGTGGTGAGCCTGGTCGAGTCCATGGAGCCGGACGAGGCCGCCGAACTGCGCCGTCTGCTCGCCGCTGCCCGGGACGGCAGGGCCCAGAGCGAGGACCGCGACCGTTGATCGTCGCCTTGGCGCTGCTCGCTTACGCCGCCGCCCTGGCCATGGTGGGCGGCCGGATGCTCCGCCTTGTCGGCCATGGCGAGTCTCCTCCTGTTGCCGGCCACCACTGAACCTAGTCTGCTTAGGTGTTTGGGTAAGAGTGTGTCGGCCCCGCCCGGACGAGACGCCGAATTCGGCGGCCCGTTCCGCCGCACAGGGACTGGCCGAGCTACGGACCGTATCCATGTCCCTGATCAGGCCACTGTTCCGGCACGGACTCCGCCAGCCGTGCACCCGGGTATCGCGGAGCCAGACGTTCACGTGGTCGAGCAGTTCGTGGAAGACGAACCAGGTGTGGGCGCTGCGCTCACCGATCCGGCAGTACGCGATGGTGTCCCGGCCAAAGTCGACCCCCGCATCGCGGTAGAGGTCACGCAACATCTCGTCCGGTTTGAAGGTGCCGTCATCGTTGGCCGCCCTCGACCACGGCACGTTCCTGGCAGAGGGGATATGACCACCTCGCTGCGCCGATTCCTGCGGCAGGTGGGCTGGGGCCAGCAGCTCCCCAGAGAACTCCTGCGGAGAGCGGACATCGATGAGGTTCTTCTCGCCGATCGCGGCCAGCACTTCATCCCGGAAGGCCCGGATCGAGAAGTCCGGTTCCTGGGCCGTGTAGTCGGTTCTGGGCCGCTGCGGTACTTCAGCGGTGAGCGGCCGGGACTGCGGTTCCCATAGCTTGCGGCCGCCGTCGAGCAGACGTACCCGGTCATGTCCATAGATCTTGAAGTACCAGTAGGCGTACGCGGCGAACCAGTTGTGGCGCTGACGTCCTCGTCCACCTCGGCGAACACAACTTGCGGGTCAACTCTCATCGGTGCGGGTGTCAATTCCATAGTGGTAGCCCGCCGGCGCCGCGTCCATTGCTGTTATGTGGGGTCGAGGCCGTGACCGCGAAGCCAGGCCAATGGGTCTATCGCGTCGCCGCCGCCGGGATGCACTTCAAGATGCAAGTGTGGCCCCGACGAGTTGCCTGAGCTTCCCGCGTAGGCGATGGCCTCTCCCGCCTTGACGTGGCCGGCGCGGATTTTGGCACTGGCGAGGTGGCAGTACCAGGTCTCGGTGCCATCGGGAGCGGTGACGATGACCATGTTTCCGTAGAACGGATTCCATTTGGCTTCGACCGTGCCGTCGGTGACGGCCATCACCGGGGTGTTCATGGGCACGGGGAAGTCGAGTCCGGTATGCCGGCTCGACCACATGGAGCCGGCCGCTCCGAACAGTTCGCCGACTCCTCGCTGTGCGACGGGAAGAGCGAACTTCGGGCGGAGCGCCTCCTTGCGTGCCGCTTCCGCCTTTCTGTGTGCGGCTTCGGCCGCCTTGCGCCTCTGCTCCTGCAGCTGACGTTGCTTGAGATCGATGCGTTGCTGCGTACGGCTGGCGCGATCGGCGAAGTCATCTGCGCCGCGTGTCACACCGGCGAGCTGCGCGTCGAGCTTGCCGTTGGCGGCCGACGGCTCGATGACCTGTGGTGCGTCCGGCGCGGCCTGTGTGGCCTTCTCATCCTGGTCGTCGACGCTGACGGAGACGGCCGCAGCTCCTGTGATGGCCATAACGACAGCGGACGGGACGGCGACGGTCAGGAGCGCGGATCGCCGGGCGGACGCACGACGGTTACGGACGTCGGCACGGCTCGGTCCGGGTGAGGCGATCCCCGCGTCCTCGGCGGCGTCCTGGACGTGCGATACCAGGCAGGGCGGCTCATCGGCCGGAGAGGAAATGAGGTTCGGTGAGGCAGGAGACCCGCAGGAAGTGCCGGAATCCGCGGCGGCGCCCGTGCTCCACGTCTGCGTCTGTGACTCGGAGTCTGCGAAGCATGCTGTGGAGTCGACCCCATCGCGCCCTTGGCCGGTGGAGTCCTCCCACTGGGCTATGTACCCGCTCGGGTCTGCCGGGCCCAGGTCGGCCGCGGACGAGCTCATCTCCGCATGGCCGGGGGTGTCCCGCATCGTGGTGGGGTCATAGCCGTAGGTGTTGCCCGACAGCCGATGGTCGGGCTCGTCGTAAAGGGCGGCCGTGGTGTCGTACACGCTGGGCATCGCGCCGAACAGCGGGTCCTCGTCGTAACCGCTGGATCTCACACCGCCGTGCTGGGCACCATCGTGGTAGTAGGCATGGTAGATCCCGTACGCGGCGTCGGGGGACTGGGTCCCGGCCGGGAC
>NZ_JBHYVB010000106.1:0-38924 GCF_042750115.1 Streptomyces sp. NPDC059455 | reverse complement strand
ACGGATCTGTGTCCGTGGCGCCGGAGCCCGTCGTCAGGTGTGTGTCCGGTACCCGTGGTCCGGGCGCGGTGGCCCGGACCGGGTCAGCAGCCGATCAGACGGCCGCCGAGGTAGGACTGGATCTGGTCGAGGGAGACCCGCTCCTGCTTCATCGTGTCGCGCTCGCGCACGGTGACGGCGTTGTCGTCGAGGGTGTCGAAGTCCACGGTGACGCAGAAGGGCGTGCCGATCTCGTCCTGGCGGCGGTAGCGGCGGCCGATCGCGCCCGCGTCGTCGAACTCGATGTTCCAGTGCTTGCGCAGGTCCGCGGCGAGCCCCTTGGCCTTGGGCGAGAGCTGCGGGTTGCGGGACAGCGGCAGCACGGCGACCTTGACCGGCGCCAGCCGCGGGTCGAGCCGCATCACGGTGCGCTTTTCCATCTTGCCCTTGGCGTTGGGCGCCTCGTCCTCGACGTACGCGTCGAGCATGAAGGCCAGCATCGCGCGGCCCACGCCCGCCGCCGGCTCGATGACGTAGGGGGTCCAGCGCTCGCCGGCCTCCTGGTCGAAGTACGACAGGTCCTGGCCGGACGCCGCGGAGTGCGCCTTCAGGTCGTAGTCGGTGCGGTTGGCCACACCCTCCAGCTCGCCCCACTCCGAGCCGCCGAACTGGAAGCGGTACTCGATGTCAGCGGTGCGCTTGGAGTAGTGGGAGAGCTTCTCCTTGGGGTGGTCGTACCACCGGATGTTCGCCTCCTGGATACCGAGGTCCCGGTACCAGTTCCAGCGCTGCTCCATCCAGTACTCGTGCCACTTCTCGTCCTCGCCCGGCTTGACGAAGAACTCCATCTCCATCTGCTCGAATTCACGCGTACGGAAGATGAAGTTCCCCGGCGTGATCTCGTTGCGGAACGACTTGCCGAGCTGCGCGATACCGAACGGCGGCTTCCGGCGCGAGGTCTGCTGGACGGCGAGGAAGTTGGTGAAGATGCCCTGGGCGGTCTCGGGGCGCAGATACGCGATCGAGCCGGAGTCCTGGGTCGGGCCGAGGTGGGTGGCGAGCAGCCCGGAGAACTGCTTGGGCTCGGTGAAGCTGCCCTTGTTGCCGCAGTGCGGGCAGTTGACGTCGGCCAGGCCGTTCTCGGGGAGCCGGCCGTGCTTGGCCTCGTACGCCTCCTCCAGGTGGTCCGCGCGGAACCGCTTGTGACAGGAGGTGCACTCGGTCAGCGGGTCCGTGAAGGTGGCGACGTGGCCGGACGCCTCCCACACCTCACGGGCCAGGATCACGGACGAGTCGAGTCCGACGACGTCGTCACGCGAGGTGACCGTGGAACGCCACCATTGCCGCTTGATGTTCTCCTTCAGCTCCACGCCGAGCGGTCCGTAGTCCCAGGCGGCGCGCTGGCCGCCGTAGATCTCGCTGCACGGGTAGACGAAGCCACGGCGCTTGCTGAGGCTGACGATGGTGTCGATCTTGTCGGCGGCCACGGTGCTCTCTTCATTGATGACGACATTGACGACGAAGCGAATGCTTCAGGTTACCGGCGGCGGCACCCCCCGGATCAAATCGATAGTCGAAGCGATCAACAAGAGGTCAGTTGTTGACAATCGTTTCCATTTTTGTTGAAAATGAGAGTCATGAACATACGCCGCCTCAGGCCCACAGCCGCCCTCGTGGGAGCCGCCGCACTGGGTCTGACCACCCTCACAGCCTGCTCCACCAACGCTGAAGACGGAAGGACGGACGGCAAGCTGGATGTGGTGGCGTCGTTCTATCCCATGCAGTTCCTCGCCCAGCGGATCGGTGGGACCGCCGTCCATGTCTCCTCCCTGACCAAGCCGGGCGTCGAACCGCACGACCTGGAGATCAGCCCCCGGCAGACCGCCGATCTCAGCAAGGCCGGTCTGGTCGTCTACCTCAAGGGGCTCCAGCCCTCCGTCGACCGGGCCATCTCCCAGGCCGAGCCGAGGCAGGTGGCGGACGCGGCCTCGTACACCTCGCTGGAGGACCACGGCACGGAGGTCGAGGGCGACCACGGGCACGGCGGCGAGGGCGCGGCGGGACACGAGGGCGAGGAGGCGCACGAGGGGCACGACCACTCCGGCGACGCGGCCGCCGACCCCCATATCTGGCTGGATCCGGTGCGCTACACCCAGGTGGCCAAGGGCGTCGGCAAGGCGCTCGAGAAGGCCGACCCCGATCACGCCGCGACGTACAAGAGGAACACCACCGCCCTGGTCAAGGAGCTGAGCACGCTCGATCAGGACTTCCGGAGCGGTTTGAAGGGCCGTTCTTCGGACACCTTCATCACGACCCATGCCGCCTTCGGCTATCTCGCCGAGCGCTACGGCCTGCGGCAGGAGGCGATCTCCGGGCTCGACCCCGAGTCCGAGCCCAGCCCGGCCCGGGTCAAGGGACTGCACACCATCGCCAAGAAGGACAAGGTCAACACCGTCTTCTTCGAAACCCTGGTGAGCGACCGCACCGCCAAGACGCTGGCGGGCGATCTCCATCTGCGGACCGATGTGCTGGACCCGATCGAGGGCATCGGCTCCAAGTCCAGGGGCGATGACTACATCCAGGTCATGCGAGCCAATCTGAAGGCGCTGCGGAAGGCGCTGGGCGCCAAGTGACGGAGGAAGCCATGGAAGCCGAGGAGACCCGGGAATCCGGGGTGGCCGGGGAATCCGGAGTGGCCCGGGAGGAGTCCGGGGTGGCCGGGGAATCCGGAGTGGCCCGGGAGGAGTCCGGGGTGGCCGGGGAATCCGGGCTGGCCCGAGAGGAGTCCGGGGTGGCCGGGGAATCCGCGGTGGCCGGGGACCCGGCCGCGGACCCCATATCCCTGCGCGGCGCGACGGCCACCCTCGGTGGCCGCCCCGTGCTGCGCGGTATCGATCTGACCGTCCGCCGCGGTGAGGTCGTGGCGCTGCTCGGCGCCAACGGCTCGGGCAAGTCCACCGCCGTACGGTCCGTCGTCGGCCAGGTGCCGCTCAGCGGCGGTGAGCTGGCCCTCTTCGGCGTCCCCCGCCGCCGCTTCCGCGACTGGGCCCGGATCGGTTACGTACCGCAGCGGACCACCGCCGCCAGCGGCGTCCCCGCGACCGTGCGCGAGGTCGTCTCGGCGGGGCGGCTGGCCCGCCGCCGGTTCGGGCCGCCGCGCAAGGCCGACCGGGCGGCCGTCCAGCGGGCCCTGGAGCTCGTCGGCATGGCCGACCGCGCCCGGGACCCGGTGAGCGCCCTGTCCGGCGGTCAGCACCAGCGCGTACTGATCGCCCGCGCCCTCGCGGGCGAACCGGAGCTGCTGATCATGGACGAGCCGATGGCCGGGGTCGACCTCGCCAGCCAGGAGATCCTCGCGGGCACCCTCCGCGAGCAGGTCGCCGGCGGCGCCACGGTCCTGCTCGTCCTGCATGAGCTCGGCCCGCTGGAGCCGCTGATCGACCGCGCGGTGGTGCTCCGCGACGGCTGTGTCGTCCACGACGGACCGCCGCCCAAGGCCGTGGGCCAGCACGCGCTGCCCGGCCACGATCACGTCCATCCCCATGCGGCGCCCGACGCCGAACCGATCCGGACAGGGTTGCTGACCTGAGATGCTCGAGATCCTCGACTACGCCTTCATGCAGCGGGCCCTGCTCGCCGCCGTCCTGGTGGGCATCACCGCGCCCGCCGTCGGCATCTACCTCGTCCAGCGCCGCCAGGCGATCATGGGCGACGGGATCGGCCATGTCGCCCTCACCGGCGTCGCCCTCGGCTTCCTGACCGGCACCAACCCGGTGTGGACCGCCGCCGTCGTCTCCGCCCTCGGCGCGATCCTCATGGAGCTGATCCGCTGGTACGGCAAGACCCGCGGCGATCTCGCGCTCGCGATGCTCTTCTACGGCGGGATGGCGGGCGGTGTGCTGCTGATCAACCTCTCGCCGACCGGCTCCAACGCCAACCTCACCACTTATCTCTTCGGCTCGATCACCACGGTCTCCCCCGAGGACGTCGTCGCGATCTCCCTGCTCGCCGCCTTCGTCGTACTGATCACCCTGGGGCTGCGCCGCCAGCTGTTCGCGATCTGCCAGGACGAGGAGTTCGCCCGGGTGACCGGCCTCCCGGTGCGCACGCTCAATCTGCTGCTGGCCGTCACCGCGGCCGTCACGGTCACCGTCGCCATGCGCGTCGTGGGCCTGCTCCTGGTCAGCGCACTGATGGTGGTCCCGGTCGCCGCCGCCCAGCAGGCCACCCGGGGCTTCGCGATGACGCTCGCGCTGGCGATCACCATCGGCGTCGTGGTGACCCTGTCCGGCACCGTCTTCTCGTTCTACAAGAACGTCCCGCCCGGCGCGAGCATCGTCGTCCTCGCCATCGGCGTCTTCGCCCTGATCACGGCCCTGGCCGCGCCCCTGGCGAAAAGACGCGCCCAACGGGTGGCAGCGGCCGAGGAACGATGCGTCCTGAGGGACGATGTACTCGTATAGTCCACCGCTCGAAGTACACGCTCGTGGTCCACTTCCCGGCCAATGCCCGGCTCCGTCGCCCATCCCGTCACTCTCGTCCGCTACCCGAGCGATAACTGGCACAATGGCCGGGCAGAAAGCGCGGTGGGCGCGGAACGGGCCCCGAGAGCGACGGAGCATGCGAGGTTGAGGAGGCAGCTGTGGCGACCGCCGGTCCCCCAGTACGCGGCCGGTCCACCAGGCAGCGCGCCGCGGTGGCGGCGGCACTGGACGAGGTGGACGAGTTCCGCAGTGCGCAGGAGCTCCACGACATGCTCAAGCACCGGGGCGACTCGGTCGGCCTGACCACCGTCTACCGCACCCTCCAGTCCCTCGCCGACGCCGGCGAGGTCGACGTCCTCCGCACCACGGAGGGCGAGGCGGTCTACCGCCGGTGCAACAGCGAGGAGCACCACCACCACCTGGTCTGCCGCGCCTGCGGCAAGGCGGTCGAGGTGGAGGGCCCCGCCGTCGAGAAGTGGGCCGACGCGATCGCCGCCGAGCACGGCTTCATGGACGTGGCCCACACGATCGAGATCTTCGGCACCTGCGGCGACTGCGCCGCGGCAAAGGCGTCCCAGGGCTGACCCCACTCCACGAGGCCAGGCCCACTGCACAGGGTCAGGCCCACTCCACAGAGTCAGCCCTCGCTCCACAGGGTCACCCCCTGCGGTCCACTTCCCCCGAAGCCGTCACAGCCTTGTACTGAAACCACGCCCGTACGCGCGGCACCCTGCCCTTTGGCGGGGCGCCGAGTACGGTGCCAAGTGCATGAACATTACGGCTACTTGGGGGGAAGCCTGATGTCCTTGTTTCCCGATCTACCGGGGCTGCCGAGCCTCTTCGTCGATCCGCCGTCCCCGAAGAAGACCGCGGGCGCCTTCCACACCGCCAGCGCGACGGGGCAGAACAAGATCAAACTGGACGACCCCGAGGCCGCCGGGAAGGCCCATTCGGGCTGGGCGGCCGCGACGCCCAACCAGGAGTGCGTCATGGCATGGCGCAACCGCCTGCACGAACTCGGCAAGTCGGCGAGGGAAGCGGCCGCCGCCATCACGGATGCCATGGACGACTACATGGACACCGACCTCTCCATCGAGGCGGAACTCCGCAAGGACGCCCGCTGGCTGGAGGGTGCCTGATGGTCTCCGTACCCGATCTCCGCTCCGCGAGCCCGCAAGCCTGGCGCGACGCCGCCAACGATGCCCTCAGCGCCGCCAAGCACTGCGAGGAGATCGGCACCTTCGCCCGCGACGACGTGGCCCGCACGATCGAGAAGCAGTGGGTGTCCGACGCGGGGCTCGCCGCCCGCCGCACCTTCGTCAAGCACGCCGAGGACTACGAGGCGGCGCATCTGGCGCTGCGCGAGCTGTGCCGCGTCTACGACGACCTGGCCGACGAGATCGAGGCCGCCCAGCGCGATCTGAACAGCGCACTCGGCTACGCCAAGGACCATGAGCTGACCGTCGACGACAGCGGTCGCGTCTCCCACTCCAAGCCGGTGGCCTCCGGAAAAGGTGACGACAGCCAGTCGGAGCCGGTCCAGCACGCCCAGGGCATCATCGAGGGCGCCCTGTCCCGCGCGACCAAGGCCGACACCACGGCGTCGGCGGCGCTGCGGACCATCAGGGGCCTCACCGAGATCTCCGACCCGAAGCTGGTCAAGGAGGCGCTGAAGAAGAACAGCCCGCTGGCCATCGCACTGCGCCTGACGGGAGCGCCCGACGGCCCGCATCCGATCAACGTCTCCCCCGCGCAGCTCGCCGCCGTGGAACGGGCCGCGAAGGAGACCGGAATGAGCAAGACGCTGCTGCTGTCGATCCTCTGGCAGGAGCAGCAGTGGTACCAGAACTACGACAAGGACGGCCGTGGTCTCCTGCCGAGCATCGGCAGGATGTTCAACTGGACGCTCCAGCAGACGATCAAGCCGGACAAGTCGCTCGGTATCACGCATATGAAGCTGGGGACGGCCCGTAATGTGATCGGGCAACACCGACAGGCGTTCACCACGCCGGACGGCACCTATCTGGGAGACCTCAGCGATGCCCAACTCACGAAATACATCGAGGAGAACCCCAACGAGGACATCCGCCTGAGCGCGTACTACCTCCAGGAGTTGCGGAAGAATCCGTACGGCTCGGACACGGACAAGCAGCTGTTCGTGCTCTACGCCGCCGACACTCCCGACGTCCGCGAGAAGAACGAGCAGTACGGGGACGACTCGGACCACCGAGGGGGCGACATCAAGACCCGCGGCGAGAACTGGGACAAGCTCCAGCCGCGTCTCGAGGACGCCAAGGCGTGGGAGGCCCTGAGTGACGAGGAGCGCCAGAAGGCCCTCGCGCAGTTGGAGGGCGCCACCCCCAAGGGGCACTCGTTCACCATCGACCCGGTCTACGGCGGCGACACACCCGGCACCGGGACCGGCGAGCCGGAACCCGGTACTCCGTCGCCGGAGCCCGGGAAGTCCCCCACCCCGCCGTCCTCGGGTGGCAGCGACGACGATGGAGGCGGCGGGGGCGGCGACAAGAAGCCGACCGAGCCCAGCCCCGGCCTCACACCGCGTCCCTCGGCGACGGGCTAGGACCCCTGAAGAAGTGAGTTCATGAAGCGAGTGATCAGCGTGTTCGCGGCGGGGGTGGCCATGGCCGTCCTCGCCGCGTGCGGCAACACCACGCAGGGCGGCACCGGCTCGTCGCCCAGCCCGAGCGCCACGATGCCGGGCAATGTGCCCACGAAGCCCGAGTACACGGACGCCGACGCGGTCGTGGAAGCCCTCGAAGCAGGGGACATCCCATGCGAGATCACCCGCCGCTCGCAGGGCGGCAGTGCCGGAGGAAGCGGCCTCGGATGCGCCTCCGTCATCGACGGCGTCAAGTTCGAGAACGACATCCAGGTACTGAACCCGAAGAAGTTCAGCCGCGACGAGATCGGCGAGTCCATCGCCTCCCACCGAGAGCCGCCGACCAGCCACACGTTGGTCGCCGCGGGTCACTGGTTCGTATGGGTCACCGAGCCCCGCTTCGCGAACCGCGTCGCGGCCGCTCTCGGCGGCGTCGTACTGCCGCCCAAGAAGGCCAAGATCCCCGACTATCCGCTCCCGGACATCCCCCGCACCCCCCGCTACCGGACCGTCGGCGCCCTCGCCGACGACCTCGCGGCGGAGGTGGGCTGCGACGACCGGAAGCAGCGCTCGGACACCGTCCTGACCTGCACCACCGGCAAGGACACCGGCTCACCCAACTGCGCCACCCTCGCCCTGCACGCCTCGGACGCCGACCGTAACGCGGTGCTGCGCGAGGCCATCGCCTACAAGGGCGTGCCCGCGACCCTGGTCACGGCCGGCAACTGGACCGTCAACCTCTGCGACTACGACCTCGGGTCACGCGTCGCCGACACCCTGCACGGCACGGTCGTGTCCTACGACGGAGGCTGACCGCCGATGCCCTCGGAAAACCCCGACCGCGCCCCCGTCCGCGTGCTGCGCCGAGCGGCGTCCGTGCTCGGGCGGGGGCGCGTGGCGTTTGTGCGGGGCTGGGCGCATCCGCGGCTGAAGTGGCCCAAGCGGGTGGCGGCGGGTGCCGCCGTGCTGCTGGTGGTGCCCATGCTCACCGCCGGGGTGTCGCTGCGGCTGCAGTACGCGGGGGATCCCGCGCCCGGGACGCGGACCCGTGAGCGGGACGCGGTATGGCTGGGGCATGCCTGGGTGGACGGGCGCAATGGTGAGACCCAGCTGGCCGAGCTGGTCCAGCGGATGCGCGGCACCGGCATCCGGGATCTGTACGTCCACGCGGGCCCGCTGGAACATGACGGCAGCCTGCCCGCGGCGCGCTATCCGAAGGCCCGGTGGCTGGTGGACGCGGTGCGCCGGGAGCTGCCCGGGGTACGCGTTCAGGCGTGGCTCGGCGACGTTCTGTCGACCGAGGGCAAGACGGGATTGGACCTCGGCGAACGGGCGACGCGCGAACGCGTCGTGCGCTCGGCGCGCCAGGTGCTGGACGCGGGGTTCGCGGGCGTCCACTTCGATCTGGAGCCCCTGCACTCCGGCGACCGGGACTACCTGTCGCTGCTGGACGCTGTGCACGCGGTCACCCGCGCCCACCGCGCCCCGCTGTCGGTGGCCGCCCACCAGATCGACCCGCTCCCCTCCCTCCACTCCGTCGCGGGCTTCGTCGCCGGTCACCCCAAATGGTGGTCGCAGTCGTACTTCGGCGCGGTCGCCCGCCGGGTCGACCAGATCGCGGTGATGTCCTACGACACGGCGATGCCCATGGAGAGCCTGTACGGAGGCTATGTGGCGCAGCAGACGCGGCTGGCCCTCGAGGCGACCCCAAGCGGCACCGACCTGCTGATGGGCCTCCCGGCCTTCCACACCGACGACATCGGCCACCATGAATCGGCCGAGACGGTGGCGGCGGCCGTCCGGGGCACCCGCCTCGGGCTGAGCCGCGAGGACGCCCGCCGCGAGCGGTTCGGCGTCGCGCTGTATGTGGACTTCGCGGCGACACCGGGCGACTGGGCCGCGTACCGGAGGGGCTGGGGCGCGCCGAAATCGGATTGATCCCGGTGGGGGTTGTGGGTACGGTGCCCGACGTGATGAGCCCTGAATCAGACAGAACGGAGCCGCCGGTCGCTCGGCGGCGAGCAGTTGGCTGAACCACTGACCTGACTTCTGGGTCGATCTCGCTTCCAGCGACCGGACACGACTCCGTGTGTCTGGTTCCGCTTCGGGCTCGTGACGTAGTCCGACCTCCAGCACGCGGCCGCTCTTGCCCGCATTCGCTCATTCATCGCTGGAGTCGACCTCTTGCCTGTCTTCCTTTATGTCCTCGCGCTTGCCGTCTTCGCGCAAGGGACATCCGAGTTCATGCTGTCCGGTCTCGTACCGGGGATCGCCCGCGACCTCTCCGTATCGATGGGAGCCGCGGCGAGTCTGACGTCCGCGTATGCGATCGGGATGATCGTCGGCGCCCCGGTGATGGCCGCGTTGAGCGCGCGCTGGCCGCGGCGCGGGGCGCTGGCGGGGTTTCTGGCGGCGTTC
This sequence comes from Streptomyces sp. NPDC059455, assembly GCF_042750115.1. Classification (NCBI taxonomy): domain Bacteria; kingdom Bacillati; phylum Actinomycetota; class Actinomycetes; order Kitasatosporales; family Streptomycetaceae; genus Streptomyces; species Streptomyces sp. NPDC059455. Next base: position 29,423 of record NZ_JBHYVB010000106.1, on the reverse strand, counting down.
GTCGTGGTGCATGTGATCGGCGCGATGACGACGGACTTCGCCGTACTCTTCGGAACCCGCGTCATCGCCGCGATCGTCAATGCCGGTTTCCTGGCGGTCGCGATGTCCGTGGCGACGGCCCTCGTCCCTGCGGAGCAGCGCGGCAGGGCCACCGCGGTCCTGCTGTCCGGGGTCACCCTGTCGTGCGTCGCGGGCGTCCCCGCGGGGGCGCTGCTCGGGGACTGGTCCGGCTGGCGTTCCGCCTTCTGGGCCGTGGCCGCCCTGTGCCTGCCCGCGCTGGCACTGGTCTTCCGCCAGGCGCCCGCCGACGCGGCGGGCCGGGCGGAGGTCTCGATCAGGCGGGAGGCGCGTGCGTTGCGGTCGCGGCCGGTGCGGTTGGCGATGGCCCTCGCGGCGGTGGTGAACGGGGCGACCTTCGCGACCTTCGCCTACCTGGCCGTCATCGCCACGGACATCGCCCACCTCCCCGACCCGGCCGTCCCCGCCCTCCTCGCCACGTTCGGGGTGGGCGCGTTCGTGGGGGTCACCACGGCCGGCCGTAAGGCCGACGGCGGGCTCGGGAAGGGTCTGCTCCTGGCGCTGTGCGTCCTGCCGGTTGGCTGGGCGGTGCTGGCCGCGACCAGTGCGTACACGGCCCTGCTCTTCGTCGTGACGATCGTCCAGGGCACCCTGTCGTTCGGCATCGGCTCAACACTCGTCGCCCGCGTCATGCACGTCGCGCCCCAGGCCCCTTCGCTGGGCGGCTCGTTCGCCACGGTCGCGCTGAACGCGGGCGCCTTCCTGGGCCCGTTGATCGCGGGCGTCACGACCGGGGCCACGGGCGACTACCGGGACGCGGCGTGGGTCAGCGCCGCCCTGTCCGCGACGGCGGTCGCCACCGTCGCGGCTTGCAGGGCAGGGGTGGCTCGCGCGGGCGTGCAGGAAGCCGGATAACCCACCGGCCGGTGGTCGAGTGCGACATCAGCACGCCCAGCAAGGCTTTGGTGGGCTGATGTCGCACTCCCTCCGAAGCCATCAGCCCAGGCTCAGGCTCCAGACGTCCCCATGCCCCGGGCAGCCGTCACGCCCCTCCTCGCTATCCACCACCAGCACGGAGACCTTGGTCTGCACTGCTCGGTATTCGAGATAACCGCCTTGAGAGCGAAGATCGAGTTCAGGCGCGTCAGAGGTTCGTGACAACTCCTCCCTCAGCTCGCTCCAGGAACAGTACTCCGGGAACTCCACGCCCATATCCCGACGCCACTCCGCCGCCATGCCCTCCTCATCGGCAGCCAGCCGGTGCAGCTCGATCATCCCGCTGGTCATGACCCACTCCCCCGGGCCGCCGGAGAAGTAGATCTCCACGAATCCGTAGTCCCTGCGGAGCGTTCCATACTCTTCGTCGACCACGTCAATGAAGTCGGCCTTCACCATCTGATCGACCTCTTGGACGGATGATCCGACGCCCACCCCATGAAGTCGCCCGGTCGCAATCACGCTCGCCAGAAGCGCGACACCGCTCACGCACCCTCCCCAAGGGCTACTGTTCACTCCATCGCGCGATCTCGCCGCCCGGCATGCATACCACTCGACTCCCGTTCGGCCCCACAAGCCCCCAAGCCTCGTAATCGGAATCCGGAGCCACAACCAATTCCGCACCACTCTCGAACGAGATAAGCAGATCCCCAGCGCTTCCCACCTCAGCCGAGGAAACCGCATCGTGCACGAGACTCACCAATTGGGCAGCAGTAGCACCTGGGGATTCCGGATCAAACAGCACAAGATCCCCTCCGGGCACCTGGATGCTAGCACTTGTCTCCACACGCACCTCGTAATCCTCGCTGGTGAGGAGCGTGAAAGCCGCGTCGAAGCAGACACGGGTGACTGATTGGCCTCGGAGGTTCAGGTCCATGCCCACCATCCTGTCGGCCCCGCCGTTGACTTCAGTCCTTGTCCGCAGAGGTGAACGTCACCGTGAGCGATTCACCGGACGCGGCAACAATGCGGGATCCTCCCTCAAATTGGAGCTCGACTTGGACCAGATCCCCATACCCATTGACCTGTTTATCCACAGCATGAATTTTACCGAGGACTTCTGAGGAAAGGGCAGGAATATCACGATAGGCCCATTCATCGGGTGGATAACACCATTTGGGGAGCTTTGGCCAATCACCTTTTTCGATACGCAGAGTCCAGTCTGTCCCCGAGGTCAGGTCCAGCGAACCGGATTCCTTGAAAATCAGCTCAATAGCCTCCGGGGACACCACCGGATCGCTCTCTTCAGGGAGGTAATAGATACCCTTGACCGCCACGACCGTGTAATCAGTAAGGGAGTCAAGTCGCATAGGCCATCACCCTCCTTCCCCGTGAATCACATCCGCGTTCGCGAACCATCCGTTCGGCTTATCTTGCGGGAACATTGTAACGAATTCCCCATCGGCTTTAGTGACCAGAAGATCCTTCCCCTTCCGATAGAAGAGGTAGTCCTCGCCTCCCCCGCTCTGAGGGTTCCATGGACCTTGCCGGACCTCGTCCGGGGCAGTATGGATGGCGCTCATTCGGTCGCGGAACCATGTCCTGGAGCTTCCGTCAGCGGGATCTAGGCTGTAGTCCTGTGCATGCTTACCCCACTTCTTACCGAACTGCTTCTCGTTCACACTGAGGTCAGGACGCTTTGTGCACGACAGCCCTCGAGGGTCGAGCCACGCCATCGGATTGACTACATATACGTGGTGGTTGGGGGCGGGATCGAGGCCCAGCGGGTCGGGGGTGACGTAGCGCGCCGTTTCGGGGTCGTAGTGGCGGAAGTAGTTGTAGTACAGGCCCGTTTCGGGGTCGGCGTATTGGCCGGGGAAGCGGAGGGGGCAGTCGACCGTTGAGGTGCTCGCCCCGGAGGGGAAGTGGGTGCCCCAGAGGGTGGTGCGGTGTTGCCAGGCCAGGTCACCGGCTGCGGTGACCAGCTCCGTTGGGGTGCCGACCAGGTCCGTGATGATGGCGTGGAAGCGCGGTGTGGTGTCGTCATCGGCGCCGGTGAATTTCTCTATGAGGGATTCGCCGGGCTCGCGCACCAGTGACGTGTGGTCGGTTTGGGTCAGGGGGCGGTGGGTGTCTGGGGCGTAGTCCCAGGTGGTGTGGTTGCCCTCTGGTGTGGATTGCTCCGCAAGGCGGGTGTCTTCCCAGGTGAAGTCGATCGATTCGGCGATCGTGCCGTCATCCGCCAGGCGCTGTTTCGATATGCGGCGGCCGAGGGGGTCGTACGCGTAGCGCCAGTGGTCGCCGTCGGGGGTTGTCGCGTCCGTCAGGCGGTCTTCGGGGTTCCAGGTGTAGGTCCAGGTGCGGGTCTGGCCGTTGAGGAGTTTGCGGGTGCGGCGGGTGAGGCGGCCCTGGGCGTCGTGTTCGTAGGTGGTGCGGCCCGCGCGGTGGATGATCGTGCCGGTGAACTCGCGGTCGCCGGGTGATGCGTGGTCGGGGGCCGTGGCGTGCGTCAGGTTGCCCGCCGCGTCGTAGGCGTAGGTCTCGGTCCAGCCGTGGGCGTGGACCGCCGTCACGCGGCCGACCGGGTCCAGGTCGAAGCGGCGGGTGCCGGACGTCAGCTCGCGGATCTCGGTCAGGTAGCCGTCCGGGCGGTAGGCGTAGGAGCGGTGTTGGAGGATCCGGTTCGCGTCGCTGTCGCGGCCCTCGCCGATCGTTTGTGTCGTGAGGCGGTCTGCCGTGTCCCAGGTCTGGGTCAGTCTCACCGCCTCGCCCACGCGGCGTTCCGTCTCGCGGCCCGCCGCGTCGTACGTGAACGTCAGAGTGCCGGCCGTGCCCGTACGCAGTGCGGCCGGGCGGCCTGCCTCGTCGTAGGTCCAAGCGCTCGTCAGGCCCGAGGGCATCGTTCGCTCGGTGCGGCGGCCCACGGCGTCATACGCGTACGTCGTCGTCCGGCCGTTGACCGTTTCTGACAGGACGCGGCCGACCGCGTCCCGTTCGAGAGACACCACCGAGTCCGCGTTGCTCGCTTGGGTCAGGGCACCCTGCGCGTCGTAGGCGTAGGTCGTCCGTGCGCCCGTCTCGTCGCGTTGTTCCGTCGTTCGGCCCAGCGCGTCCCGGGTGAAGTGCACGGTTTCGCCCGCGCCGTTGGTGCGGGACAGCAGGTCGCCCGCCGGGTCGTGGGTGTAGCCGATGGTGCGGCCGTTGAAGTCGGTCTCGGAAGTGAGCCGGCCCGCCGGGTCGTAGGTGTAGGTCCAGGTCAGGCCCTGAGGGTTGGTGACCTCGGTCAGGCGCAGTTCGGTGTCGTAGGCGAAGGCGTACGCCGCGCCGTCCGGCTCCGTGCGGGTCGCGGGGACGTCGAAGTGGGTGGACGTCTGGTGGGTGGTGTGGCCCGCCGGGTCCGTGTGGGTGAGGAGGTTGCCCTCGCCGTCCCAGGTCCAGCTCTCCCGGGCGCCGTCCGGCTCCTCCCGCCATGCCGGTTTGCCCTCGGTCGTCCAGCCCATGCGGGTCGTATGGCCCAGCGGATCCGTCGCCTCCACCACCCGGCCGAAGGGGTCCCGGCGGAGGCTCGTGGTGTGGCCCAGCGGGTCCGTTACGGCGATGGGGAGCCCGGCCCGGTCCGGGGTCAGGCGCGTGGTGTTGCCCAGCGCGTCCGTCACCTCGGCCAGGTGGCCCCGCTCGGTGTAGCCGTAGGCCGTGGTGGCCCCTACGGGGTCAGTCGTCGAGAGGAGGTTCCCCGTGTCGTCGTACGTGTGGCGCCACGTTCCGCCGCCCGGCTCGGTGACCTCCACCGGCAGGTACAACGCGTTGTACGTGGCCTCCGCCCGCGCCCCGTCCGGCAGGGTGACGCCGGTCAGGTTGCCGTCCTCGTCGTACACGTAGCGGGTGGTACGGCCCAGGGGATCCGTCACCGCGACCTTACGGTCGCCGCGCGCGTCCCACTCCGTCAGCGTGGTGTGGCCCAGCGGATCGGTCTCCTCGATCAGCTGGCCGTCGGCGTTGTAGCGATACGTCGTGCGGTGGCCGAGCGAGTCCGTGTAGACGGTCGTGCGCGCCTCGTCGTCGTACTCCAGGCCGCCGTTGAAGACGCCGTCGCTGCCCTCGGTGCGCACCACCTTCCCGTCCGGCCGGTACACATACCGGAACGAGGTGCCGTTTCGGTCGGTCCAGGACGTCACCCGCCCCTCGCCGTCGTAGGTGAACCGCAGGGGCGTACCACTGGAGTTGATGACCTCGGTGAGGTTGCCCGCTTCGTCGTAGCCGTAGCGCATCACCACCGTGCCGCCCTCGCGGCTCCGCTCGGGGGTGTAGACCGACGGCGGTTCGTCCAGGAGCCGGAGCGCGGTGACCCGCTGGCCCTCGGTGTCCACAGCCAGGTAGTAGCCCCCGGAGTGGCGGACGGCCAGCGGGGCGCCGCTCAGGGCGCGTTCGATGTCGATGCGCGCGCCGTTGCGGTCCTGGAGGCTTTCCAGGGCCAGGTAGACCGCGCCCGGCTCTTCCGTGGCGGTGGGACGGACGAACGTCCGCACCACACCCGCCTCCGGATCGGTGACGGTCATGACGCCGTCCGGTTTGCCGTCCCACTCCAGCGGCCACCGCGCGCCCTTCGCGGGCAGCGTCGGCACGCCCGGCTCCGGCACCGGATACACCAGCCGCATCCCGTCCGCGGCGGCGAAGACCACGCCCTCCGCGTCCAGTTGGATCCGCTCGTCCAGCAGACTGGTCCAGGTCGGGCCGAACCACACCCCGCCCCGGTACGAGGACACATGGGTGCGCTCGAAGACCAGCGGCAGCGAACCGGGCAGCGTCAGATCGGTGTGCTCCATCAGCATCGCGCCGGTCGCGATGTCGATCGGCTCGCCCGTACACGGGCACTTCTTGGTCGGGCGGGCGGCCGGGCCCTCCTCGACGAGGTTCGGGCGCAGCGAGGGCACCTTCGGGGGCTTGAGCAGGTCCGGGACGCCGGTGAGCTTCGGCATCACACCGGGCTTGAGCACCCCGAGCCCCGCGCCGAAGATCCCGCCGTCGATCATGCCGTCCTTGGCGGCCTGGTTGACCTCGTCCAGGCTGAAGCCCTTCTGCTGCCCCAGGGCGATCTTCACCGGCTGGGCCACGGCCGCGTCGATCGTCACGGACAGCACGCTGGTGAAGACCGCGCCCGTCAGCATCTCCGCGGCGATGACAGCGACCGCTTCCTCCACGGCGACGCCCAGACCAGCGGCCATGGCGATGATCTCCGCCGCTACCCCGTCGGAGGCACCCCCGGTGACGATGGTCAGCAGCCCACCGCCGACGAGTGCGACGGCATCGATGCTGATCTGCGTCCACAGCTTCTCGATCGCGTCATCGACGGTGTCGGCGAACTTGTCCAGCGCCTTGGCCATGTTCCGGGCCGACTTGGCGAGATTGCTCAGCCAGCCCTCGTCCTCGCCCTTGGCGTAACGCCCCCAGAAGATCTCGAAGGCGTCGATCGCCTCGCCCTTGTTGTGGTGGACGAGCGTCGTGGCCGCCTTGTTGGTCGCGACCCGGACATCGTCCACGCTGTCGGCGAACGTCCGCCAGGCGTCGGCGGCGTGGCGCAGCGTGCCGGAATTGGCGTCCGGCCACCACATGCCCAGCTTCATGAGGAGGGCCTTGGCCTTCTCCTCGATCTCGCTCCCGATGCTCACCGATGGCCGTCCGCGCCCGGACCGTGGCCGGAGCCGTGCTTGGCCTTGGTGAACATGCCCTCGATGAGCTTGTCGTTGTCGACATGCCCGTCGGCCATGTCGTTCATCGCCTCGTAGATGCTGGTCAGGCCGAGGACGAGAATGCCGGCCGCCGACTCGATGTGCTTCTGGGCCGGCTTGTACTGCTTGCCGAAGTCCTTACCGGGCTTGTCGTCCCCCCATGGCTCGCCATAGCCGTCCAGCGTCGAGATCAGCGTGGTCAGCGCCTCACTCAGCTTCACCGCCTGGTGGTGGAACGTCGGCGCGACGGACTTGATGTCCGCCACCTTGATGTCCAGGACCTTGCCACCGCCGTGCCCGCTGCCATGCCCGCCGCCGCTGCCCATGCGACGCCTCCCCCGCTGAACTGAGCGTTTGTCATACAAAGCTCCCAGGCTAGGGCGGCGACTCTCACGGACCGTTCAATGTGGCCTCTACAGCGAGTAAAGAGTGCCGACCCGGAACGGTTCAGGGCACGATCAGCGATCGTCGCCAACGGGTGCCAGCTGCCGGCTGAGCTTGAGCACCTCGCTGACCGTCCGGGGGTCGGTGCTTCCGCGGTAGGCGGGGACGGGGGTGGCCTGGGGCCCGATGAGCAGGCCGGTCCGGCCATCGAGTGAGGCGTCGGTCGCGGCGACGATGGGCGACCGGGCGGCCAGGGCCGCGGGTCCGGCGGTGGCGCGTTCGAAGGCCCGCCGGACCAGCGGCCACAGCAGACGCAGCGCCGGGGAGACGATCTTCGGTGAGCGCATGGTGCCATTGGTCATGTCGGTCGCGGCGCCGCCGGGGTCGGCCGCGAAGACCGTGACACCGCTGCCGCGCAGGCGTTCCGCCAGGTCCAGGGTGTAGGCGAGGTTGGCGAGCTTGGCCCGGCCGTACCAGTGGAAGCCGTAGTAGCCGCCCGGCGGTTCGACGGCGTCGAAGGTGCGCTTGGCGACGCGTATCGCACCGGAGCTGACGTTCACGATCCGGCTCGGCCCGCCCGCTTTGAGCTGATCGAGGAGCAGTTCGGTCAGCAGATACGGCGAGAGGTGGTTGACGGCGAACGTCGCCTCGATCCCGTCGACGGTCCGCTGCCGGTCGGCGAACATCGCGCCCACGTTGTTGACCAGGACCTTCAGCGGGCCCTCGGCCACGAGTCGGGCGGCGAGCGCGCGGACGTCGGTGAGGGACGCGAGGTCGGCCGCCGTGAAGTGCGGCTCGCCGCCGGTAGCGGCCGCGGCGATCCGCTCGACCGCGCGGGCGCCGCGCTCCGCGTCCCGGCCCACCACGGTGACGGCGAACCCGCGCGCCGCCAGCCCCATCGCGGTCTCCAGACCGATCCCCCCGGTCCCCGCCGTCACTACCGCCCGCTGCTCCATGGCTCTGCCCTCCGCCGACCCGCCACCCGTAATCGGATAGCTATCCGTTTCAATGGAGGCACGCTAGCACGACCGGATATCTATCCGGTTGGTGGTGGAGTGCCGCTGGAACGGCCTGAACCGCCGCTGTCAGCGCGGGGGACGCAGGCCCTCGATGAGGACACCCAGGTAGACCTCGGCGCGCTTCGGGTCGCTGTCGCCGGAACGCAGGGCGTGCTCGATACCGCAGAGCAGACGGCGCACATCGTCGGCCTCGACATCACGCCGGATGGCCCCGTCCCGGCGAGCACGGTCGAGCAACCGCCCGACGGCCCCGTCGAGCTCGGCCTTCAGCTCCGCGGTCTGCGCGTCGGCATCGCTGGCCGATTCGAGAACGGCGGCGAAGCCGCTGTCGTCTGACGCCTCAAGGAGGGCAAACCGCAGCAGGCGGTGCAGCCCCGCGAGGGCGTCCTCGTCCGCGGCCGCGGCCTGGGCCTCGTCGACCAGCCCCTGAAAGCGCTCGGTCGACAGCGCCTCCCACAGCGCGTGGCGATTGGGGAAATGCCGATAGACGGTCCCCACTCCCACCCCGGCGAGCCGGGCGATGGCATTCAGCTGAAGCGAGTCATCACCGGCGGCCAGCCGCTCACGGGCGACCCGCAACACCCGAGCACGATTCCGCGCCGCATCCGCCCGCAGCGCCTGTCCCTGCTCGCTTTTCGGTGTCACGCGTGCTCGCCCTTCGGTGTCACGCGCCCCAGCATAAGCCGCCGCCGATCACCGGCGCTCCGGACTCCATCACCAGGCGGTGATCGAGTACCGGGTCACCTCAGCAGGTCGGAGGAAGTTCGCTACGGTTCGGGCAGCGCCCCCAAGGGGCGCGGGGAACTGCGCGACCAGCCACGACGGCGCCGCAGTCGGCCGACGACCCATCGCGGCACTTCCCGCGGAGCGCTTAGCCGCGTTCACCGATGGGCGGCCAGCACTGCCGCGAGGCCCTCTTGCAGATCTTTGACGAAATACTCGGGAACCTCCAGCGACGGGAAATGTCCCCCGTTTTCGGGCTCCCCCCATCGGACGATCTGCCGGTACCGCTCCCGTGCCCAGGGGCGCGGACACTTCTCGACGTCGCGGGGATACGCAGTGATTGCCGACGGGACATCGACCCGAAGTTCCGGGTCCAGCGAATTATGGCTTTCGTAGTAGATGCGGGCCGCCGATGCACCGGTCCGCGTCAGCCAATACAGGGTGACGTCGTCAAGAATTCTGTCTCTGGAAATCGTCTCGAACGGGCTGTCCTCGGTGTCTGACCATTCGGCGAACTTGTCGAGGATCCAGGCGAGAAGCCCGACCGGTGAGTCGACGAGCGAGTAGCCGATGGTCTGCGGTCGGGTCGCCTGCTGCTTCGCGTACGCCGCGCGATGGCGCCAGAAATCGCGGGTTTCCTCGGCCCACTTCCGTTCGACTGCCGTCAGCCCGTCCGTTGTCAACCCGGGCGGTCCCTCCGCGAACGTTGTGTGGATGCCGAGAACGTGTGCCGGGAACCTGCCGCCGAGAACCGTGGTGATATTGCCGCCCCAGTCGCCGCCGTGGGCTACGAACTCGCCGTAGCCGAGCCTTCCCATCAGTTCCACCCATGCGGCTGCGATCCTTTCGGTTCCCCACCCGGTGGTGGCCGGCTTGTCGCTGTAGCCAAAGCCCGGTAGCGACGGGACCACGACGTGGAACGCCGGCGCGTCCGCGTTTTTCGGATCTGCCAGTTCGTCCACTACATCGATGAACCGAGCAATGCTGTCCGGCCAGCCGTGCGTCAAGATCAGAGGAGTGGCGTCCGCACGCGCGGATCGGCGGTGCAGGAAGTGGATTCCCAGATCATCAATGGTCGTGCGGAACTGGCCGATCCGGTTAAGGCGCTCTTCGAACGACCGCCAGTCGTACCCGGTGCGCCAGTAGTTCACGACATCGACGAGGTCGGCGAGCGGAACGCCCTGTTCCCATCGGCGAGGGTCGGGCTCGGCGCGATGGACCGTCTCGGCCTCCGGCAGCCGCGCCGCGGCCAGTCGCGCGCGCAGATCGTCGAGGTCGGCGTCAGTCGTGTGGGCTTCAAATGCTCGCACGTCGCTGGCTGGACGGGGCATGAGACCTCCTGGCCATCGCGGCACCGGCTACGGCCTATCGCGAACCGGCTAAGGCGGTTCTAGCATGCCTTCGCGCCAGCGTGCAACCAGCTAAGGTGGTTCCATGCGCGCCGGCTTTCCTGACTTCCGCCTCGGTACCGTGCTGGCGACCAGCTTCACGGGGACTCTGTCGGAGCGTCACGGCAACGCCGTGGAGCGCATTCCCACGCCGCGGCGACTCGTCGACTGGCTGGCGGTGAACGGCCTCGCCGTGGACTCCTGCACCACTGCCCAGCTCGACCTCGCCCGGGAACTGAGGGAGTCGATTCACGCCGCCGCGACAGCGGCCGCGCTCCAGGACGCTCTGCCCGCGTCCGCTGTCCAAGTCATCAATGACCGCAGCGCTCAGGGTCGGGCCGCGGCGATCCTGACGCCCGAGGGCAAGCGGCGATGGCGGCTCAGCTCGGCTTCCTGCGTGGAAGACGCGCTCGGCGTGATCGCCGCCGACGCGATCAGCATCATCGCGGGCGAACGAGACGGAAAATTGGCCTTGTGTGCGTCACCGACCTGCCAAGCCGCCTTCTTCGACACCAGCCAAAGCCGCAGCCGCAGATGGTGCGACATGAACACGTGCGGGAATCGCCAGAAGAAGGCGCGCTTCAACGCCAACCAGCGCAAAAAGCCCAGATCGGCGGAGTGATCGTTACCTCCCGCCGGCCAGGCGCCCCCCTTGCCGTTATCGGCGGTTCTCGCCACCCGATCATCGCCTGACTCCGGCCCCGAGGGCCGTTGACGAAACGGAACGTCGATCCGTATATTAATCGGAACGACGATCCGCTTTCGGCGGAGCCACCACCATGCCGCGAGGAGAGTTCGGCAATGATTCTGGTCACCGGAGGGCTGGGCTTCATCGGCTCCCACACCGTGCAGGCCCTTCTGGACGCGGGCGAGGAGTGTGTGCTGGTCCAGCGCAGCTCCACCGAGCCGCCGGTCGGGCGTTTCGACGCGCCGGTCGCGGTGGAGCGGGCCGACATCACCGATCTGAGCGCGTTGCTCGACGTCGGCACGCGCCACAAGATCACCGGCATTGTGCACCTCGCGGGGTCCATGCCCTGGCCGCCGGACCCCGAGCAACCCATCGAGGCGACACGAAAGGCGATCGGCGGCCTGCTCAACGTCCTCCAGGCCGCGCGGGACTGGGGTGTGCGGCGGGTGGGCGTCGCGAGCACGATCGGTGTCTACGGCGGCGGAACGGAGGACGCGCTCACCGAGGACATGCCCGTGTCGCTGAGCTCGGGGCACCTCATCCCGACCTTCAAGAAGATCGGCGAGCTCCTCAACGACCACCTGGCCGACGCCACCGGCATCGAGATCATCAACTACCGCATCTCCGGGATCTGGGGGCCGCTCGAGCCACACGGCCCGCTGTTCTTCGCCGCCCCCGAACTCGTCCACGCCGCCGTGCGCGGCACCGAGCCGGACCTCTCCCCCCTTCCGGGGCCCGCGTACGCGGAGGACTCGCTCGACCTGTGCTACGCGAAGGACGCGGGCCGGGCCATCGCGCTCCTCCAGCTCGCGGACCGCCTCAACCACCGCACCTACAACGTGGCCTCCGGCCGTGCCACGAGCAACGCCGAGATCATCGCCGCCATCAAGAAGGTCGTCCCCGACGCCCGGGTCGACCTCCCCACCGGCGGGACCACCCCGCCGCGCCACCTCGACATCACCCGCATCCGGCAGGACACCGGCTACGAGCCCGCCTATGACACCGAGCGCGCGGTCGCCGAGTACATCGCGTGGCTGCGGGCGGGCAATGAGCGTTGAGGGTGTCGCCCGGAGCCCAACCAGACAACGGAGTCAGCGACGGGTGAGGTGGGTGAGGGTGACGCCGTTGGGGAAGGCCGTGCGCTCGGCGACGTCGAAGACGGTGGGATCGAAGGCGCCGTCGAAGGCCGGGATCCCGGCCCCCGCGACAACGGGGTAGTTCTTGATCACCAGTTCGTCGAGCTCCGGCAGCACGGCGCCCGCGAGCTTGCCCCCGCCGCAGAGCCATACGTCCAGCCCCGCGCCGTCCTCCCGCTTGAGCTCGCGTACGAGGGCGAGCGGGTCGCCCGGGACGACGGTGACGGCCGGGTCGGTGTCGGGCTCGAGGGTGCTGGACACCACGTACTGGCGCAGATGGGCGTACGGGCTGGCGATCCCCGCGTCGAGGGCGGGGCGGTACGCGCCGAGGCCCATGACCACGGTGTCGAAGTGCCGGTTCGGCGCGTCGGCCAGGCCGATCGCCGCGCGGTAGGCGGTCGGGACCGTCTCGGGGAACAGCGTGTTGGTCCAGTTCGAGTAGGCGGCGGACTGCTGTTCGTCGCCGCCGGGGAAGAAGTCGTACTCGCCGCCGGGGCCCGCGATGCGGCCATCGAGCGTGACGGCGACGTAGTACACGAGCTTTCGCATCTCTAGCCGCTCCAAACGTAGTACTCTGCCTGTAGTGGTTGGAACGTAGTACTACAGCTGGAGTGGTGTCAATGGTGAGAAGGAACGACCAGCGGCGGGCCGCCCTCGTGGACGCCGCGATCGAGGTGCTGGCCAGGGAAGGAGCGCGCGGCCTGACCTTCCGCGCGGTGGACGCCGAGGCCGCCGTACCCGCCGGGACCGCGTCCAACTACTTCGGCAGCCGCGACGACGTACTCACCCAGGCCGGCGCCCGCGTCTACGAGCGGCTCCAGCCCGACGAGGCCACGATCGCCCGCCAGCGGGCGGCGGGCCGCGACCGGGAGACCTACGCGGAGCTGATGCGTGAGCTCGTCAGCCGCGTCGCCTCATTCCGCACCGGCTATCTGGCCCTGCTGGAACTCCGCCTCGAGGCCACCCGCCGGCCCGAACTGCGCAAGGTCCTCACCGAGCGGGTCCGGGCCGACCTCGACGCCAACGTCGCGTACCACGAGGAGTCGGGGCTCCCTGGCGACGCCACGGCCGTCAAGCTGCTCGTGCTGGCGCTGAACTGGCTGATCGTCGAGCAGCTCACCCTGCCGGACGTCTTCACGGAGGCGGAGCGGGATCAGCTGGTGGCCGCCGCGGTGGAGCGCATCGTGGCGGCGGAGTAAGGCCGAGCACAGGCGAGTAAGAGGGGCGCGTCCGGACCGCGCTCCTCCCGCTCACGCGGAGTGGGAGTCCCTCTCGGAGTCCTTCGGGGAGTCCTTCTGTGAGTCCTTCTGGGTGTCCTTCTTCAACTGATCCTCGTTCGGGATCGCCCCGCCGAAGCGGCGGTCCCGCGACGCGTACTCCAGGCATGCCCGCCACAGGTCGCGGCGGTCGAAGTCCGGCCACAGCACGTCCTGGTAGACCATCTCGGCGTACGCGCTCTGCCAGATCAGGTAGTTGGACGTCCGCTGCTCGCCGGACGGGCGCAGGAAGAGATCCACATCCGGCATGTCCGGGTAGTAGAGGTACTTCGCGAACGTCTTCTCGTTCACCTTCGACGGATCGAGGCGACCCGCCCGAACGTCCTCCGCCAGCGCCTTCGCCGCGTCCGCGATCTCCGCACGGCCGCCGTAGTTCATGCAGAAGTACATCGTCATGGCGTCGTTGCCCTTGGTCTGCTCCTGGGCGACCTGGAGCTCCTGCGCCACCGACTTCCACAGCTTCGGCATCCGGCCCGCCCAGCGGATCCGGACGCCCATCGCGTCCATCTCGTCGCGGCGGCGGCGGATGACATCGCGGTTGAAGTTCATCAGGAAGCGCACCTCGTCGGGCGAGCGCTTCCAGTTCTCAGTCGAGAAGGCGTAGAGGGAGAGGTTCTTGACCCCCATCTCGAGGCAGCCCTTGAGCACGTCCATCACGACGGCCTCGCCGACCTTGTGCCCCTCGGTGCGCGGCAGCCCGCGCTCCTTGGCCCAGCGGCCGTTCCCGTCCATCACGCACGCCACATGGTTCGGCACCAGCTCACCGGGGATCTTCGGCGGCCGGGCGCCGGACGGGTGCGGTTCCGGGGTCCGGTACTCGCGCCGCTGTCGGCCCAGAAACCCGCGTCCTGCCATGCCTGCCACGTCTCCCTCAGCTCTTGCTCTCTGTGCTACTGCTTCTGCTGCTACTTCTCTACGTACCGCAGCGACCGAAGTCCCCGCTCCAGGTGCCAGTGCAAATACGCCGCCACGAGCCCGCTGCCCTCCCGGGCATGCCGCGACTCGCACGCGTCCGCCGTCTCCCAGTCCCCGGTCAGCAGCGCGCCCAGCAGCGTCAGCGACTCCGCCGAGGGTACGACGCTTCCGGGCACCCGGCACTCTCCGCAGATGACCCCGCCCGCACCGACCGAGAAGAACCGGTTCGGACCGGGCATCCCGCACTTGGCGCAGTTGTCGAAACTCGGTGCGTAGCCGTTCACGGCGAGGGAACGGAGCAGAAACGCGTCCAGGATGAGATGCGGCTCATGATCCCCGGCGGCGAGAGTGCGCAGCGCGCCGACGAGCAGCAGATACTGCTGTACGGCGGGCTCGCCCTCGTGGTCGGTGAACCGTTCGGCCGTCTCCAGCATGGCCGTACCGGCGGTGTAGCGGGCGTAGTCGGTGACGATCGACCCACCGTACGGAGCGATGGTTTCACTCTGCGTGCAGAGCGGCAGCCCGCGCCCGATCAGCTCGCCGCCGCCGCGCGAGAAGAACTGCACGTCAACGTGGCTGAACGGTTCGAGCCGCGCCCCGAACTTCGACTTCGTCCGCCGCACGCCCCGCGCGACGGCGCGGACGCGGCCGTTGTTACGGGTGAGCAGGGTGATGATCCGGTCCGCCTCACCCAGCTTCTGGGTGCGCAGCACGATGCCGTCGTCGCGGAACAGACTCATGGCGCCCATTGTCCCCTAGTGGGACAGCTGATCGAACCGCCCGGCCCGGACGGCCCGGGTAAGCGCCCGGAGGGCGGCGGGGGTGGTTGCGATCACGGTCCCGGGTTCGTCGCCCTCCCGCAGGAGGATCGCGGCGTCGGGAGCGTGGGCCAGCTCCACGCAGGCGTTGTCCGGGGCGTCCGCCGAGTAGGAGGACTTCCGCCACTGTATGTGGGACATCTCCATGCCTTCAGAGTCAGGGCGCGATGGCCTGAATGAAATCGCGCGTGTCTTCGGGTGTGAGGGACAGCTCTTCTGCCCGATCGAGAATCCGCCGATAGTTGGCGAGGGGGGTCTCTCCGTCAAGGAACATCACACCGGTGGGCGCGTCGAGCTGCACCGTATCCAATTGCGGGACCGCCCCACGCACATAGGCAGCCGAGACCCCGGCGTTGGGAAACCCTCCAGCGGAGAAGGGGATGGCTCGCACCGTGACATTGTCCCGCTCCGATGCCTCAAGGACACGCTCCAGCTGAGCACGGGCCACCTTGGCCCCACCGAACTCCATCCTCAGCGCAGCTTCGTGAATCAGGAAGGTGCACGGCGGGGGATCGTCCCGATCCAGGACATCGCGACGGCGCAACCGGAAAGACAGGCTGACCCGAAGTTGCGCGGGGGTGGGCTCCGGCTCGGCGATCGAGAACACGGCCTTCGCGTAGTCCTCAGTCTGCAGCAGGCCCGGGATGTGCATGATCTGCACGGCGCGCAAACTCACGGCTCGGAATTCGAGCTCGGCCAGGTCAAGGGCGCTGGCAGCCATCTTGCCCTGGTACTCATCCCACCAGCCTCGGCCGCGCTCGGTGGCCATGGCCGCGAGAGCGTCAACATACGCCTGGTCGCCGCATGAGTAGACGGCGGCCAGCATCCTGACGCGTTCCTCGCTCACGCCCAGGCGCCCCGACTCCATGTTGCTGACCCGTGCACCCTCGGCACCCAGCTGTTGAGCCGCGTGGGCCACCGTCATCCCGGTGTGCTCACGCATCTTGCGCAACTCCACGCCAACGCGGCGCTGTCGCGCGGTTGGGGCTGCCTTCTGCGGCATGTGCACACCCTCCCCTTGCCCACTTCGTCGCACAGTGCGTCTGCGACACTACTCGAATCCCCGATCGGATGCATGAATTCAGCTACACCGCTGCATAGCTGCATCCGAATACCGTATGGTCCTGGTAGCGCAACGCATCGAACCAATCACGCACCGCGTTGGGAGCACCGCCATGCCCGAAGTCGCCGAACCCGCCTGCGCCTACCGCCTCAGCGCCCCCAACTCCCCCAAGAGCCCCAGGGTCTGCCGCGACGCGATCGCCGCCCTGCTCCAGGCCAACGACCTGCACGACCTCGCAGACACGGCGAAACTCCTGGTCTCCGAGGCCGTGACGAACGTCAATCAGCACACCGACACCCAGCTGATCCACATCGACACCCTCGTCCGCGACCGCATCGCGACGATCGCCGTACGCGACGGCTCGCCGGAACGCCACCCGTACCCCCGCGACGCGGCGCCCGACGAGGAGGGTGGACGCGGGCTGTTCCTGATGCGGGAGCTGGCCTACGCCTGGGGCGTCACCTGGGAGAACGGGCTGCGCCCCACCGGCAAGCACATCTGGTTCGAGCTGCGCGGCCCAGCCACCGAATGACGGTAGCTACGCGGGAGGGTCGGCCAGACGCCCCTCGATGCGAGACCGCACGGCCACGGCTCGGGGGTCGGTGTACGTCCCCACACGGGACAGGGCCTCGGCCCAGTGGACGCGGGCCGCTTGGGGGTCCTCCATAGCCACGGCGGCGGCCAAGTGGTCGAGCTCCAAGGCGTGCTGCCAGGCATCGCCGAGCTGACCGTGCACGACGGCGGCCCGGCGATGGAACGCGGCGGCCTCGTCGTAACGCTCCATTGCCGCATAGGTCCTGCCAGTGCCCCGCCAAGCCAGGGCTTCTCGGCTGCGGTCGCCGAGACGCAAATGGAGCTTGGCGGACCGCTGGTACGAGGTCAGCGCGTCGCCGTATTGTCCAGCTGCACGCTGGATGTCGCCCAGAGTGAGCAACCAAAAGCCCTCCAGGACGTGACTCCTGAGGCTGAGCGCGATGTCGAGGGCTTCGTCGATCGCACGTCGTGCTGCCGCGAGCTCGCCTTGCTCGCGGCGGAGCTCGGCGACGATATGCAAGGCATTGCCCACGCTTCTTTCGTTGTTCAGGGCTCGGTGGGCGGCGAGCGCTTGTTGGGCGGCCTCCTCGGCCTCAGGCAGGCGGCCCGCGTCGAGACGGGTGCTGGCGATGTTGGACAGGGCCATGGCCGCTCTGCGGGGTTCATCCGCGTCACGGAAGATCGCAGCGGCACGTTCGAAGTGAGCGGCAGCCGGGTCGAATTGGCGGCTCTCAAGGTGGATCAGGCCGATGAGATTCAGCGAGCGCGCCTCTTCGAGGGGCATGGCTGTCCTGTGCGCGAGTTCCCTGGCTCGTCGGTGAGATTCCATGCCCTCGTCGAGGCGGCGGTATTTCCGGTAGGCCATGCCGAGGTAGTTGAGCAATCGGATTTGGGCACCCGGTTCATTCGCCCGTTCGGCTGCCATGAGACCGGCACGCATCGGGTCGATCCAGTCACTGCCTGGCGCTGATGGATAGCGGGCAATCCACAGCACCTCGGCCAGGCGCCAGGCGAGAGTATCGATCCCGGCCGATACGGCGGCCGGAACCAAACGCAGCAGAGTCGTGTGTTCGCGCTCCGTCCAGTTCACCGCCGCGTCGTAATCGGCGAAGACCAGAGGAGGCACGGAAGCTGTCGATGCCGCCAGGGGGGAGTGCTGCTCGGAAGGTCTGAGCCAACTCTGCGCCGCGTCAGCAGTATGCAGATACCAGTCCAGCACACGGTGCAGGGCCGCGTTCCGTTGCTCCGGTGATTCATCGCTCTGCGCTTGGCCGGTAGCGAAGGCACGCAGTAAGTCGTGGAACTGGAATCGGTCCGGTGCGATCTGTTCAAGCAGGTGCGAGCTCACGAGATCGTCCAGGAGCTGCCTCGTCCGGCCGAGGCTGAACTCACAGAGGGCGGCAGCCGCGTGGAGACTGAACTCGGAGCCCGGATGAATCCCCAGCAGGCGGAAGAGCCGCGCGGAGGATGCCGGCAAGGCACGATAGGACCAGGCGAAGACCGAATGGACCGCTTCTGCTTCCTCATCGATCCCGGTACTGAGCGCGTCCCACAGCGCCGACTCGTCCCGCAAGTCAGAGATGAGATCGTCGATCCTCATATGAGGATGACTGGCAGCGCGCTCTGCTGCGATACGCAAGGCGAGTGGCAGCCAAGCGCACAGACGGGCCAGTTCAGTCAGCTTTTCCCCATCGTCCCCGGGCCGATAGCCGCTGGTGACCGCACGCAGTAAGGCAATCGCCTCAGGCTCGGGAAGCGTTCCGAGCGTCAGACGGCGGGCCCCGTCTCGTACGGTAAGACCGGCCAGCCGGTTACGGCTGGTCACCACTACCAGGCTGTTACCACTACCAGGGAGGAGCGGCCGCACCTGGCTGACCGTGGCAGCGTTGTCGAGCAGGATCAGGACGCGTCGATCGGCAAGCAGGGATCGATACAAAGCGGCGGCATCATCGACATCCTGGGAAATCTGGTCAGCAGGCACGCCAAGCGCGCGTAGGAATCGGCGTAGCGCCTGGTCTGCGGTGACGGGTTCACCCGGGTCGTAGCCCCGCAGATTGACGAAGAGCTGGCCATCGGGAAAGCGGTCCTTCACTTGATGGGCCCAGTGCAGCACCAGCGAGGTCTTCCCCGCACCTGCCGTACCCGCCACCACATGGATCGAGACAACCAGGCGGTCACCGCTCTGGCCGGTCAGGATCTCATCGAGCTGACGCAGTTCGTCGGTGCGGTTGACGAAGGCGTAAACATCAGCGGGAAGCTGTCGCGGAATCGGACCAGCCCGTTCACGCCGCGCTCCCTGGTAAAAGTTGATGCCTCCCGAGACGTTACCTGCCTGCACGACATCCCGAGATGACCCTGACAGGTCATTCTGAGAGTCCTGTGGGCGACTGCCCTCGTCTCGGGGGGCGTCAGCATCCGCTCCGCTCATGCTGCCGGGGGCGGTGGAAGATGTACCACCGCACGCTCGAAATAACTCCTGATGTCCTCCGCTATCGCGTAACCCTGCTTAACGTAGGCCACCCAAGGTTTTACGATCTCGGGATCGGTGAAACGACGCGCACTCTCGAAGACCCCGGTCTCGGTGTAAAGAATCTCATAGAGGGTCAGATTGTCGAGGATGACAATCTCGGGCAGAAGGCGATCGGCCTCGGCAGCGACGACTTCCTTCGCGGGCAGCACTCGGATTGGGTGTCCGACCTCCGCACGGACGTGGAGCGAGTGCAGCTCCCATTGCATGTACGGCGTCAGTGGCTCTTCCACCACGCGCAAGCGATGGAACGGGGAGCCGTTTCGTCGGTCATCATCAGCAGCCTTGTGCGCGACCGCACGCCTCGCCTCGAAGAGTCGGAGCACTTCGCCCCAGTCGCCTCGGCGCAGCGCGTCCCGGGCGGGGCTGTTCTCTTCTTCGAAATGCTGTAGCCGTTCCAACTTCCAGGACTCGCCATTACGGATAGCCTTGCGTCGCGCCCGGAAGTCACTGACATAGGCATCGTCATCGAGTGGTTCGCCTTGGTCTGCCGGGAGCCCTGGGGCACGAAGGTCAAGCATCGGGAATATCTGCCTTTGCTGCGCAGAGCATGTTACCGGGAATCACAACCAGCCGCTCGTCGGCCCCGATGGACACGCCACTCGGCAAACGTGAAGCATAGCTGGCAGTGAGGTCGCGGCCAATTACGGCGATGTCACCATTGTCCAACTGCCACATATCTGGGCACTTTTCTTCGTCATCAGAGTTGCCAAGCTCTGCCGCCGACTTTCCCAGACGTCTGACGAATAACGCCGACGGGTCAGCCTCCCAGATACGAGCCATCAACGGCCTCCATCACCTCATCGTCACCGACTGTGCCTACAACCTTACGATTTTGACACATGGAGTGTCAGTCATGCCACGGTTGCAGCGCCGACGGAGACGTGTCGGAGTGTGTGGAGTACTCGCGGAATTGGCGGCCGGATCGGCCGGCCGGACCGTCACCCGTACCCCCGCGACGCGGCGCCCGACGAGGAGGGTGGACGCGGGCTGTTCCTGATGCGGGAGCTGGCCTACGCCTGGGGCGTCACCTGGGAGAACGGGCTGCGCCCCACCGGCAAGCACATCTGGTTCGAGCTCCGCGACCCGGCCATCTGAAGGGGACAAAGGTGGCCGACGGCCACCCAGCGCGGGCGTGGTCACCGAGGAACTCGAACGCGTCCCCGCAGCGGTGAGTGCACCCGTACGCCCTGCCAGACAGCCTGATTCCACCTCACCATGGGACCACTGTCCATCGACCACAGGGAGGCACACCAGATGGGGCAGCACGGAGGCAAGCCGGACCCGGCAGAAAGCGACGGGCACAAGCCCGACAAACCCATCCCACCGCCCGACCCGAAGCGGCCGGAAACCCCGAAGCGATGACCCTCGACGGCACAGCCGTCCTCGCCCAGCGGCTCGTGGAGGACGGCCACCTCCCCGCCGCATGGCGCGACGCCTTCACCCGCGTCGACCGCGCCGTATTCCTCCCCGATCGCGTCTGGGTCCGCGCGGCCGACGGGTACGAGTCCGTCGACCGCGCCGTCGAAGCGGATCGCTGGCGGGAGCTGGCCTACAGCGACGAGGCTGTCGTCACCCAGATCGAGGACCCGCCCGGCGCCGCGTCGGCGCGCACCCCGTCCAGCTCGGCGAGCATGCCGAGTGTCGTCGCCACCATGCTCCGGGCCCTCGATGTCCGCGACGGGCAACGCGTACTTGAGATCGGTGCGGGCACCGGATACAACGCCGCGCTTCTGTCCGCCAGGCTCGGCAGCGAGCAGGTGACCACCATGGAGGTCGATCCCGCTCTCGCCGACAGGGCGCGCGCCGCACTGAAGAGCGCGGGCTACCGGCCCACGGTGCTCACCGGAGATGGTGCCGGAGGGTGTCCCACGGACTCGCCGTACGACCGGGTCATCGCCACTTGCGCGGTACACGACGTGCCCCGCGCGTGGATCGAGCAGACCGCGCCCGGGGGGCTCGTCGTCTTCCCCTGGGGTACCGCGCTGCGCAATGGCGTACTGATACGGCTCACCGTCGAGCATGGCCCCGACGGCCCCGTGGCGTCCGGCCCGGTCGTCGGCGACAGCGCGTTCATGTGGCTGCGGGCGCAGACACCCGAACGCGACGTCATGGCCATGGTCCGAGGTGAGCCCGACATCGGCGGCACTCGCCTCGACCCCAGCTTCCTCGGTGACGACGACGCGTGGTTCGCCGCCGGAGTCCTGGTCCCGCGCTGCCGGTCGGCGGTGGGCCCTGGCCCCGACGGTGAGTGGACCCTCTGGCTCGCCGACTCGGCCTCCGGCTCATGGGCGTCCGTCGACTACGAGCCGGACGCGACCGACTACGAGGTGCGGCAGCACGGCCCACGGCTGCTCTGGAACGAACTGGAGGCAGCTCACGCCTGGTGGTCACGGGCCGGGCGGCCGACGCGCACACGGTTCGGACTCACCGTCACCTCCGCCGGTCAACGGGTATGGCTCGACCGACCGGACAACATCATCCCCGCCGACATCGGCGGAGAAGGTGACGCGATCCCGCTGTGACGGACGAGAGGCGTGGGTACGGTGTCCTGCCTGTCGGACACCCCGGAGGACGCCCATGCCGCGCGAGTCGACCACCTTGCCGGAGTACTGGGACACCTACAAGCCGTACCGCGAGGAGGGCGAGCAGCCGACGCCTGACGTCGAGACCTTCGCATGGACCCAGTACGACGGGCACGGCCCCGGCGAGGAGTTCCTGGGCAGCCCGCGTACCGCGCTGGAGCTGGGCTGCGCCGAGGGCAAGGAAGCCGTATACCTCGCTCGTACCGGCGTCGAGGTGACCGCCGTGGACTTCTCCGCCGCGCAGGTCGCCCGCGCCCGCCGATGGTGGGAGGGCACGTCCCGGCTGACCTTCGTCCAGGCCGAGGCGTGCGCCTACTTGGCCGACACCGACGCCATGTACGACGCGGTGTTCTCCATCTGGGGAGCCGTCTGGTTCACCGACCCCGACGCCCTGATCCCGCTGATCCTCGAACGCGTCAACCCCGGCGGCACCCTGGCCTTCTCGCAGGCCGAGCCCATCGAGGGGCACTACGGAGCGCAGGCGATGTACGGAAACGGACTCGCGGGCCGCAAGCTCACCCTTCTGCGCTGGTCATACGCGCCCGAGTGGTGGGCCGACCTGCTGAAGCGCACGGGATTCGTCGACATCGATGCTCGAGTGCTCCCCGCGCCGAACCCGGAAGACGTCGGCACCCTCATGGTGCGTGCGAGCGCGCCAAGGTGAAGGGGGCGCCGAGTGACCCGCGAACCCCTCGCCGAGTGATCAGGGCCTGGCCAAGTCCTCGTCGCGGGAGGCGGAGAGGTCGGCCAGGAACTTGCGGCGCAGGGCGGGGACCCTGCTGGTCGCGGCGAAGTAGCTGCGGGCGGCGAAGAGCGTGAGGCGGCCGGTGACGGGGCGGAAGAGCGGGTCGTCGCCGCTGGTGCCATTGCTGGTGAGGGATTCGGCGACGCGCGCGAAGCCGTAGGGGATCATCTCGGCCTCGTAGTCGCCGATCGCGGCCAGCAGCCGCTTACGTCCGCCCGCGACGGCGGTCAGCTCGCGGCACAGCAGTGTGGCGTCGCGCAGTGCGGTGTTGGCGCCGACGCCCTGGCCGGGCGTCATGGTGTGGATGGCGTCGCCAAGAAGGGTGATATTGGTCGTCGGCCACGGGTCGATGGGAACCGAGGTCGCGATCTTCAGCGGGAACGCGGCCTCCGGGTCCGACAGCTCGAAGATCCGGCGCAGATTGGGATGCCAGTTGGCGGCCGCTTCCAGGGCGGTCGCGATGAGCTGGCGTCCGCGCCGCCGGGGCGTGTCCTCGGGGAAGCGATCGTGGGAGCTCCAGATGGACAGGTTGATGTAGTCGCGGGTGGTGTCGAACTCCGGCCCCGGCCAACCGCCCTGAGCGTCCCGCTTGAACGTCATGACGTGCAGCATGCCGATCATGCCCTTTGTGCCGAAGATCAAGGAGAGGCCGTTGAATGCCTCGTCCGACAGCAGCGCGCGGGTCTCGGGCGTGAGCGCGGTCTTGGTGGCGATGGCGGTGACGCCGGCGTCCCTGATCTCGGCGTGGGGCAGGAACTGCCGGCGCACGGCCGAGCGGGTTCCGTCGGCGGCGATCAGGAGGTCGCCGGTCGCGGTCGTGCCGTCGCCGAAGTGGGCGGAGACCGTGCCGTCGGGGTGCTGCTCGTAGCGGGTGAACTCCTTGCCGTAGTGCACGACGTCGTCCATGCCGGTGAAGAGCACCTGGCGCAGGGTCGCGCGGGACACGGAGCGCTCGCTGTTGACCGCGTCGCGCGCCGAGGGCAGTGGGAACGTGGCGGTGGTGCGCAGGGACTGGGTGAGCACGTTGAAGTGGCGAGGCTCGCGGGCGGCGGTGGCGACGAAGGTGTCGAAGAGCTCGGGTGGCAGGCACTCGTGCAGCGCCCGGCTGCCGGTGGGGTCGATGCCGACCCGGTAGCCGTAGAGACCGTCGCGACGGGAACCGTAGCGCTCGTACACGGCCACCGAGACCCCGGCCTTCTTCAGGCCATGGGCCAGGCACATCCCGCCGGTGCCGCCGCCGATGATCAAGACATGCATGAGGATCGCTTTCCATGAGAGCCATGTATCTTGAATACCAAGACAGATATACCTTGAACATCAAGAGACTCGACTGTCAAGCCATCTGATCGGCAAGGAGGTACCCCGATTGGCGAACGAAAAGGAACAGGTCCTCGCTGAGCTGGGCAAAGTCATTCAGGGCTACCAGGCGGCGGTCGATGACTCCGATCGCGAGACCGCCCGGCTCCTCGGCGTGAACGAGACCGACCTGCGGTGCCTGGAACTGCTGATCGACGCCGAGGAGCTCTCTCCGCGTGAACTCAGCAGACAGCTGGGACTGACCACCGGCAGCGTGACCGCCATGCTCGACCGACTGGAGAAGCTCGACCTGCTCACCCGCGCCCCCCACCCCGTCGACCGCCGCAAGAGCGTGGTCAGGGTGACACCGGAGGGAAGCCGACGCTGCTACGAGCTCATCGCCCCGCTCATCGAGGACGGTGCGCGGGAACTCGGCGCGGAATACAGCGCGGAGCAGTTGGAACTGGTCATGGATTTCCTGCGGTCCACCACCGCGCTCCAGACCCGGCACACCGAACGCCTGCGCGCCCTGCCCGCCCCGACGGCGGAACGCCGAGGCCGCGCCAGGTCCGGTGGCAACCGCGCCACCGGACCCGGCGCTTGAATACCCTCAGCGGCCAGCGGCCAGCGGCTACGTGGCTCGGACTCCCACAGGCGGCCCTTGGAGTCGAAGTCCAGGCCCTGCGGATTGCGGTGGCCCAGTGACCAGACGGCGTTGCCGAAGAGGTTGTCGGACGGGATCGAGCCGTCGGGGTTGATGCGGAGGATCTTGCCGTTGAGCGAGTTGCGGTCCTGGGCCCGTGGCTCGGTCTGGGCGTCGCCCATGGAGGCGTACAGCTTGCCGTCGGGGCCGAAGCGCAGCCGTCCGCCGTTGTGGAAGCGGCTCCTCTCCATGCCCTGGAGCAGCACCTTGTAGCCGCTGAGGGTGTTGTTCTCCAGCGTCATACGGGCGATGCGGTTGCCTTCGCCGGAGGTGTGGACGAAGTAGAGGTAGTGGTCGGTGGCGAAGGCCGCCGGGGAATCACGCGTTCGGTCTCCGCGAAGGGGACTCCGTGTCGGTTTGCGGGGCCAGTGAAGCCAGTGCGGTGGGCCGGACCGCGTCGGTGGCGGTTGAGCCGAGGAGCAGTTCGGTCAGGTTGTGGGACTGGGACTGCTCGTCGGTGGGGGTCGCCGCGGTGATGCGGTCCAGGCGGAAGCCTCGGCCGGCGCGGCGGGTGCGGCACCAGGCGATGAGGTACCAGCGGCCTTCGGCGGTGAGCAGTCCGGACGGTTCCACGACGCGGTCGGTTTCGCGTCCGGCCGCGTCGGTGTAGGACAGCCGCAGCGCCACGTTGTGGGTGAGGGCCCGTTCCACGGCGGTGCGGATCTCGGAGTCGGTCCGGGTCGGCCGCGCGACGATCCGTGCGGCGAGTTCGCGGGCCGCCGTCGAGGCTGAGCCGGTCATCGAGGCCGCGAGCTTCTGGGCCGCGGTGCGGGCCGCGTCCGCGTAAGGGGTGACGGCGCCGACAGCGGCGAGCGCGGCGGTCAGCGCGGAGGCTTCTTCGGCCGTGAAGTGGATCGGGGGCAAGGTCATCTCCGGAGAGATGGACCAGCCCCCGCCCCGCCCGGGTGTGGTGCGCACCGGAACGCCCGTCTCCATCAACGTCTGGAGGTCACGCTGCACCGTGCGGGTGCTGATCTCGAATCGGGGGGGGGGGGGCCCGCCCCCGCCCGGCCCCCCCCGCGGGCCCCCCCCCCCCCCCCACCCCCCCCCCCACACACGCGGGGGGGGGGGGTGGGGGGCGCGAGCGGCGGGGGCGGGGGGGGCGCGCCGCCGGGGCGGGCGGCGCCCCGGCCCCCCCGGCCCGCGGCCCCCCCCCCCCCCCCCGCAACTCCTCGACCAGCGCGTACAGCCGGGCGGTGCGGTTCATGGGGCCGACGCTACCGGCACGCGGTGGCCAGGAAGTCCCGCTCACGCCGCTGTTCCCGCTCGGTGATGGTGAGGGGGAACAGGGTGAAGCCGTGCATCGCGCCGGCGACGACGTCGAGCCGTACGGGAGCGCCCGCCGACCGCCATCGCTGGGCCAGGAACAGGGAGTCGTCCAGCAGCGGATCCTCGGTCCCGACGACGATGCGGGCGGGCGGCATACCTGCCAGGTCCGCGAACAGCGGGGAGACCTCGGGGTCCCGGCGCTGCTCCGCCCCCATCCCCGGCGTGAACAGCTCATAGGCGCCCCGCAGCGAATCGGTGTTGCTCAGCAGCGGTCGGGAGCCGAACAACCGCAGGCTCGGCGTCATCGAAAGGTCGTAGGGTCCGTAGAGCAGGTGTGCCGCCCGGAACGCGCCGGTGATGCCGTGCCGGTTACGAAGGCGCAGCAGCGTCACGACGCTGAGATGAGCACCGGCCGATTCGCCGCCGATCAGCAGCCGCTCGGTACCGAACTCGGTTGCGGCGTGCTCCACCAGCCACCGGGCGACCGCCTCGCAGTCGTCGGGCCCGGCGGGGAACGGATGCTCCGGTGCCAGGCGGTACTCCACACTCACCACCGCCAGCCGGGCCTCCACGGCAAGCCGCCAGAGCCTCTCGTCCTGCCCGCCCGCGGAGCCGAACGCCCAGCTGCCTCCGTGGATGTGCAGGTAAACGCCGTCGACACGGTCCGGCACGAACGTCCGTACGTTCACCCCGCCCGCGACGACGCGGTCCTGGCCGTGCTCCAGTCGCACCGGTGGGGTGTCGGCGCCGAGCCGGTTACGCCGCAGGAGCGCCAGCGTGGCCGCGCTCGGCACCGGCCCACGGGCCGGCCGACTCGCCGCGTCGGCTTCGAACTTCTCGTTGAAGGACAGGGTTTCGGCGAGGCAGTCCTCATCTGTGATCGTCATGTCGCCGACGTTCGCAGCAGCCCGCGACATCACCCTGTCACCCTTTCTCTGTGATCTACGTCATGGCCTGTGCGATATCGCCGCCGCGATGTCACAGCCCTGTGCTGGACGCGATCTGGGCCGGTCACAACCCTCGGAGGGACGGCAGCTGGCGGCTCGGCGGCGTTCCCCATTGCGCACACTGGTGGTGCGGGGCAGGTCAGCGACGAGTTGGGGGGATACGCCATGGCGGCCGGTTGCCGGGACTGTGAGACATGTACGAGGTCGTGGCTGGGGCGGCTGTTCCAGAACGCGGCGGTGGGGCTGATGCATGTGGTGACGATCGGCATCAGCTATCTGATCAAGAAGGGGTTCAGGCGGCACTGCCCGCAGTGCGGACACCTGCTGTCCAGGCACGCGCGTAGGGCGGACGGTTCGTTCCGGGATTAGGACCCGTCCGGCGGAGGCTGACGGTCACCAGTCGACTGCGGCTCCGGCGGATGTCCGGCTCGCGGCCGGGAGGCTGCCCGTGGGGCGGCGCAGGTGCCAGACGTCGGCCGGGGGCAGGTTGGCCCAGACCGTGCTGCGGCCGGTGGCGTAGCGGCGGCGGTAGTCGGCCAGCACCTCTTCGGCGACCCGGTGCCGCCGCGCCTGGCTTCGGCAGGGCAGCAGGCTGCGGGCCTGCCGGGTGCCGCGGTAGGCGAAGTAGGCCAGGAGGCCGCCTGGGCGCAGCAGCTCCAGATACCGGCCCATGATCGCCTCGATCTGGTGGGGATCGAAGTTGGCGAAGGGCAGGGCCGAGATGATCGCGTCGTAACGGCGGCGTACGTCGAATTCCTCGACGTACGCCTCGTGCACGCGTATCCGCTCGGACCGTCCGGCCAGGTGCGGGTGGGTGCGGACGAGGTCGCGCAGCCGGCCGGTGAAGCGGGGGTTGGCCTCGACGATGTCCAGGCGGCTGCCCGCCGGCAACTGGTGGATCAGGGAACGGGTGACCGACCCGGTACCGGCACCGGCCTCCAGGACGCTCAGCGGCCGCCCCGCCTGTGAGCGCACCGGTGCGGTCAACGCGTGGGCCAGCGCCCTGCCGCTGGGGGCGAGCGCCCCGGTGGTGCGCATGTCGCGGGCTGCCTCGAGGAGGAACATCCAGCCTCCGGCGGCGCGCTGTCCGAGGACGTGGTCATGCGGGGTGGGCGAGTCATCCGTGGCGTGCATGGGCGCACGCTACATACCGGCTCCACGTGGGCGGATCCCTCGGCGTGTGACGGTGCCCACCCGCGCGATACGGGAGGCGACGCGGGGGAGCCGGCGCGTTACGCCCCGGCGGCCGACCTGGGCGCGTTTCGGTTGAGTTGGCGGCATGGGACGACGGGGCGGCGCGTACGGGCGCCCGGGAGCAGTGACGCTGATCACATCCACCACCTGGGACGATGGCTCGGCCGAGGGTTACTCCTACCTCACCGTACGCACGCGGCGGCGCCGATGGCACAGCCCCGTGCCGGGCCCGGACCGGTCCGGTCCGGTCCGGTCACAACCCGGGCGCGCTGGGCACGCGCGCAGGGCGGACGGTCCGTTCCGGGACCAGGGCCTGTCCGGCGGGTCGTGCCGGACAGGCCCTGGTCCCGAGGGGGCTCAGCGCTTGAGCGTGAACGTGAAGTCGCCGGTGAGTTTGCCGCTCAGCCGGACCGCCGAAACGAGCTTGCCCTCCGTGACCAGTCTCTCGACCTCGGCCCGTGAAAGGCCGCAGCCTTCGGCGATCAGCCGCACCGGCCGGACCGGAATCCGCGCCGCGAAGCGGACCGATACATCGATTACCTCGCGGTCCAGATGATCCGATCCGCCGGTGTCGAGGCGCCAGGCGTTGGCCCAGTCGAGGGCGATGCGATTACGGCGCCGCACCACCGGGTCCTGGAGCAACTCGGCCGTCAGACCGAGGTCGTTGTCATGCAGCCGGTCCAGCAGCTCAGGCCGTACGGAACGCACATTCATCCGCTCCAGGACCGTGAGCTTCGCCGTTTCCCCGCAAGCGGTACAGAGCACGAGGAGCCAGGCGTCGATGAGCTTGTGGTTGGCGTTGACGCGAAATTTGCCGCTTGCCCGGAAGCGCTCCGACGCGCACGCGTGGCAACGGCGGAGAACGAGCGGCAGGCAGGTGGGCATGACCACCCAGGTATGGAGCACAGAAGTACACCGGTTTCAGTGAGAAATCCGCAGCAAAAAAGAGCGCGGCGCATAGGCACGACGCGCGACAAATCAGCGCTTGGGAGGTCTCACACGGTGTACAACGGCACGTCCTTGCCTGGACGACTTGGGTCGGCAGCAAGGTAAGGGCGCGGAGCGGTGCCGCTCCACTGGTTTTTGTCGAAGCCGGTCAGAGAAGCCGGTCAGAGGGGCTGGAGCCGGCGGCGCAGGAGGCAGAACTCGTTGCCTTCGGGGTCGGCCAGGACGTGCCAGTTCTCGGCGCCGGTCTGACCGACGTCGACGGGCTTCGCGCCGAGCGCGAGCAGCCGCTCCAACTCGGCGTCCTGATCGCGGTCGGTGGCGTTGACGTCGATGTGCAGCCGGAGCTTCTCGGGCCGGGGGTCGCTACTGGGGCTGAGGACGAGGGTGGGCTGCGGACCGCCGAAGCCGGCGTCGGGCGGCCCGATCTCGATGCTTCCGTCGTCCTCCCGGTCGAGTTCGACATAGCCGAGGACCTCGCTCCAGAACGCGGCGAGCCGCTCGGGGTCGGCGCAGTCGAGGATCAGCTCACTGATGCGGCATGCCATGCCCGTCAGTCTACGGAGAAAACCCGAAATGCCACCGGC
>NZ_JBHYVB010000105.1:24726-39077 GCF_042750115.1 Streptomyces sp. NPDC059455 | reverse complement strand
CGTTGACTTTTGGCACGCTGTTGAGTTCTCAAGGAACGGACGCTTCCTTCGAAACCGTTTCACCGGCTTCTCCGGGCGCTTCCCTTCGGTGTTTCCAACCTTACCAGATCCGATTTCCGGTCGTTTCCGATCCGAATTCCGTTTCCGGCCCCCTGCTGGAGCGGGGTCTTTCGCGCCTTCCGGCGTGTCCACTACTTTAGCGGATTCCCCCGGATGCTCATAATCGAGTTCCCCGGTCCGAATTCCGGCATGCCGAAATCCATCCCGATGAGGGGCCGTGCAGTAGTGGTTTGCCGCCGGTGCGGCTCAAGTGCTGACCTCAGAAAACCGTTACGGCTCCGTGGCAGCTCGGAGTACATTACGGATCGCCCGGACCCGTGTCAACCTCGGCTGGGCCAAATGCCTCAGTCGAGGTCGCTCAGCCGTCCCTCGGCGTCGGGCTGGTCCTCCTCCACCCGGCGCAGCACGCGGGTGAGCATCTCGCCGAGGGCTCCGCGCTCCTCGCTGGAAAGGTCCTGGAGAAGGTCCGCCTCGAAGACCGTGGCCTGGCGCATCGCCTCGACCCACTTCTCCCGGCCGTCCGGGGTCAGCTCGACGATGACGCGCACCCGGTTGTCCGCATCACGCTCACGGGTGACCAGACCCTCGTTCACCATGCGGTCGATGCGGTGGGTCATGGCGGCGGGGGTGAGGCCCAGCCGTTTGGCCAGGTCGCCGGGGCCCAGTTGGTAGGGAGCCCCGGACAGGACGAGCACCTTGAGGACCTCCCACTCGGAGTTGCTGATCCCCAGCGTGGCCGACTGGCGGCCATAGGCGACGTTCATTCGCCGGGTGAGCCGGCTGAGCGCGCTGACGACCTGCTCCACCTGAGGGTCCAGGCCCTGGAACTCGCGCTGGTAGGCCGCGATCTGCTCTTCGAGGCTCAGCAGGTCGTCCGGGTCGGGGGTCTCCGCCATATGAGGAGTATGACACGAAACTCATTGGCGCTGAAGTCCTTCGCTCTGTACTCTTAAGCATTGAAGTTTAGCTTCGAAGTCTTCAGACATCGATCCTCCGGGCTGACCCGCAGGTCAGACCCGTTGTCCTTTGACCCTCCTCGACCTAGGTAGGTGAGTGTGACCACCGCGATGGGCGCAGCGCTGCGCCGTATCCAGCTGGGCAACGCGCTGAGCGCGTTCGGCAACGGCTTCACAGTCCCGTTCCTCTTCGTCTATGTGGCGCAGGTGCGGGACCTCGGTTCGAACACCGCGGGCATGGTGCTCGCGACGTTCGCCGTGGCCGCGCTTGCCGTGCTGCCCTTCATCGGTCGGGTGATCGACCGGCGAGGGCCGCTGTCCGTTGCCGTCGCGGGCGCGGTCGCCGCCGCTGTCGGATCGATGGGGCTCGGCCTGGCGTCGAGCGAGTCACTAGTGATCGCCGCGGCCGGAGTGCTGGGCGCGGGCATAGCGGCCATACAGCCGGCGCTGGCCACGCTGATCGTCTGGTGCTCGACGCCGATCACCCGGTCGCGGGCCTTCGCCACCCAGTTCTTCCTCGGAAATCTGGGCCTCGGCGTCGGCGGGCTGCTCGGTGGGCTGCTGGTGGACACCTCCGCCGCCTCGAGCTTTGTGCGGCTCTTCGCGATCGACGCGGTGATGTTCCTGGTGCTCGGCGCGGCGGTGGCGACCGTAAGGCTGGAGCGGACGCCGGTGTTCGACGACCCGGTGCCGACCGCCGATGAGCGGCTCGGCGGCTCCGGCGGCTGGCGTGCCCTGCTCGGCCACCGCGCCATGGTGCAGCTGTGTGCGCTGGGCTTCGTCATGTTCTTCGCCTGCTACGGCCAGTTCGAGTCCGGGCTGTCGGCGTTCGCGGTGGATGTCGCGCGGATATCGCCGTCGATGCTGGGCATCGCCCTGGCCGCGAACACGGCGGCGATCGTGCTGGCGCAGTTCGTCGTGCTCAAGCTGGTCGAGCGGCGGCGGCGCAGCCGGGTGATGGCGCTGGTCGGGCTGGTCTGGACGGTGGCGTGGTGCGCCGCCGGGACCGCCGGGCTGATGCCCGGGAGCCAGGCCGTCGGCGTCACCGCGATCATCTCGGCGTACGCGCTCTTCGGGCTCGGTGAGGCGATGCTGTCGCCGACCATCGCGCCGCTGGTCGCCGATCTGGCACCGCCGTCGGCGCTCGGTCAGTACAACTCGGCGTTCGCACTGGTCAAGCAGCTGGCCCTGGCGGTGGGTCCGGCGGCCGGCGGGCTGATGGCGGGCGCCGGGCTGTACGGGGCGTACATCGTGACGCTGGTCGTCTGCTCGCTCGGCATCACCGCGCTCGCGCTGCTGCTCGGCAAGCGGCTCACGTCCGAGCAGGACAACCCGCTGCGGGCGGTCGCCGGGGCCGCGGTGCCCGCGCCGCGAGCGGCCTCGTCGGACGAGGTGACCACCGCGGCCTGAGCCGGCCGGACATTCCGCCATCGCCCTGGCACGGCGAAGGAGCCAGTCGGCTCCGCCGTGCCAGGGCGATCTGTCGGTCGGGGGCGGTCGTGTCCCCGCTCAGGCCCGTACTGCCGGACCCCGTGGTGCTAGCCCACCGGCAGGGCGAACTCGCACCACACCGCCTTGCCGCCGCCCGGTGTGCGGCGTGAGCCCCAGGCCGAGGCGATGGTCGCGACGATCGAGATACCGCGTCCGGCCTCGTCCACCGGTTCGGCCCGGCGGCGGCGCGGCAGATGCTCATCGCCGTCCGTCACCTCGATGATCAGGCGGCGATCGGTGCGGCGCAGCCGGAGCCGCATGGGCGGTGTGCCGTGCTGGAGGGAGTTGGCGACGAGCTCGCTGGCGGCGAGCACGCCCAGATCGCGCAGCTCCATGGGGAAGCGCCAGCTGGCGAGGACCCCTGAGGCGAAGGCCCGGGCGCGCGGTGCGGCTTCCACCCCGCCGAGGAGCTCGAGCGCGGCGTTGTGGAAGAGCTCCGCGTCATGCCCTGTACGGGCGGGGTGCTGGAGGACCAGCACCGCCACATCGTCGTCGTGTTCCGCGGTGATGCCCAGGGCCCTGATGAGGCGGTCGCACATCACCTGGGGCGAGCCGGTCGCACCCGCGAAGACGCGCTCGAGCGCGGCCACTCCGTCGTAGATGTCCTTGTCCCGCCGTTCCACCAGACCGTCGGTGTACAGGACCGCGCTGGCCCCGGGGCCGAGCGGGACCGAGCCGGTGGTGTGCAGCCAGCCGCCGGTGCCGAGCGGCGGTCCGGTGGGCTCGGAGGCGCGGCGCACGGTGCCGTCCGGGTCGCGGACCAGGATCGGCAGATGGCCCGCGGAGGCGTAGACGAGGCGGTTCTCGTTGGGGTCGTGGACGGCGTAGACGCACGTGGCGATCTGGTGGGGGTCGATCTCGGCGGCCAGGCCGTCGAGGAGCTGCAGCACCTCGTGCGGCGGGAGGTCGAGCCGGGCGTAGGCGCGAACGGCGGTACGAAGCTGGCCCATGACAGCGGCCGCCCGCACCCCACGGCCCATGACGTCGCCGATGACGAGGGCGGTGCGGCCGGCGCCCAGGGTGATGACGTCGTACCAGTCGCCGCCCACCGCCGCGTCCGTGCCGCCGGGCTGGTAGGTGGCGGCCACCCGCAGATCGTCGGGCTGCTCCAGCCCCTGGGGAAGGAGGCTGCGCTGGAGGGTGACGGCCGCCTCGCGCTGGAGGCGCTCGCTGGCGCGCAGCCGCTCCGCGGATTCGACCTGGTCGGTGACGTCGGCGCCGAAGACGAGCACGCCGCGGACCGGCTCGGTGGCCGTGCCGATGTCGGTGTCGGTGGCGGTGGCGGTGGCGACGGTCTCGGTGGCGACCGCCTCCGGCGCGGCGACGGCCTTACGGACGACGCCTTCCCGGACCGAGCCGTCCACCGGCGATCCGTCCACGGGCATTCCGTCCACGGCCCCCTCCCCCGCCTGCTCGTCCGCCGGCCGCGCGGGGGCGACGGCCTTCGGCGCGGCCATCTCGATCGGGGAGCAGGTGAAGGTGTAGTAGCCGTGGCGGGACCGGCCGGGGCCGGGGGCCGCGCCCTCCTGCCGCGGCCCGGGCGTGGTCGCCGGGCCGCCCGCGGGCACGCGCCGGGACTTGACCGTACGGGGCTTGCCACTGCGCAGGACCTGGTCCATGAGCGGCAGCAGCCCCAGCTCTCTCAGCTCGGGCAGGGCCTGGCCGGCGGGTGTGCCGGGGGTCCGGGAGCCGAAGAGCTCGACATAGGTGTCGTTGAGATAGGCGATGCGGTGCTCGGGGCCGTAGACCACCGCGACCAGCGCCGGCACCTGGCCGAGGAGGTCATGGGCGGACAGCCCGTCGAGGGTCGGGACGGCGGCGGGCGGCGCGGCGCCGGAAGGGGCGGCGGCGGGAGGCTCACCGCGCCCCGCGGGGTCGGCGCTCTCGCCGCGGGCCGCCGGGACGGAGCCGCCACCCGCGGCGGCCGCGGGCTTCGGCCGCCGCGCACCGCGGTCTGCCCGGGCGGCGATGCGTCGCTGGGTTCGGGGGAGCCGGGCGCTCCAGCGCGTGAAGTTCACTGCGGATTACCTCGTGGGGTGGTGGCGGAGCGGCGCGCCGGCGCGGGATCGGGGAGATGGGTGCGGGTGCGGGGGACGACCCCCAGGGGAATGCAGCAAACTTCCGAATCCTCGCGATTGTCACTCTTTGCAGATACGAGCCCACCCATGGTCACACGACCAGTGTGGCCGACCGGACTGACATCCGTGAGACGCCGATCGTGGGAGGGGAGTTCCCGGCTCCGCCCCGATCGGCTCAACTGGCCCCGGGATGGCGACCGGTGTCCGCGGCGAGTTTGAACTCGGCGCGCGGGTTCTCCAGCGACCCCAGCGAAACGATCTCGCGTTTGAACAGCCCCGACAGAATCCATTCGGCCAGCACGCGTGCCTTACGGTTGAACGTCGGCACCCGGCTGAGGTGGTAGACGCGGTGCATGAACCACGCCGGGTAGCCCTTCAACTTGCGCCCGTAGACGTGTGCGACGCCTCTGTGGAGCCCCAGGGAGGCCACGGAGCCCGCGTACTTGTGCTCGTAGTCCGTGAGCGGCTGACCCGCGAGCGCGGCGGCCACGTTCTCGGCGAGGACCTTGGCCTGGCGCACGGCGTGCTGTGCGTTGGGGGCGCACTCCGCACCGGGCCGGTCGGCCGTCAGATCGGGCACCGACGCGGCGTCCCCGGCCGACCAGGCGTGCTCCACGCCCTCGACCTGGAGCGCCGCGGTGCATTTGAGCCGACCGCGCTCGTTCAGGGGCAGATCCGTGGAGGCGAGGATCGGGTGCGGTTTGACGCCCGCGGTCCACACGAGCGTGCGGGTGGGGAAGCGCGAGCCGTCACTCAGTGCGGCGATCCGGTCGGCGCAGGAGTCCAGGCGGGTCTCCAGCCGGACGTCGACATTGCGGCCGCGCAGCTCCCGGACGGCGTACTTGCCCATCTCCTCGCCGACCTCCGGAAGGATCCGGTCGGTGGCCTCGACGAGGATCCACTTCAGGTCTTCGGGGGCGATGTTGTGGTAGTAGCGGACGGCGTACCGGGCCATGTCCTCCAGCTCGCCGAGTGCCTCGACGCCCGCGTATCCGCCGCCGACGAAGACGAACGTCAGCGCCGCGTCGCGGACGTCCGGGTCCCGGGTCGAGGAGGCGATGTCCAGCTGTTCGAGGACGTGGTTGCGCAGGCCGATGGCCTCCTCGACGGTCTTGAAGCCGATGCCGAACTCGGCGAGGCCGGGGACCGGGAGGGCGCGGGACACGGATCCGGGGGCCAGCACCAGCTCGTCGTAGTGGATGTCGACCGTGCCGGTGCCCTCTTCCTCCGTGGCGAGGGTTCTCACGGTCGCGGTGCGTTTGCCGTGGTGGATCGCGGTGGCCTCGCCGATGACGACCGTGCAGTCGGGCAGGACCCGCCGCAACGGCACCACCACATGGCGGGGCGAGATCGATCCGGCCGCCGCCTCGGGCAGGAATGGCTGGTAGGTCATATACGGCTCGGGGTCGACCACGATGATCTGCACCCCGCCGTGCCTCAGCTCCCGCTTCAGCTTCCGCTGGAGGCGCAGCGCGGTGTACATCCCGACGTAGCCACCACCGACAACGAGAATGCGCGCTGGTTCCTTCACCCTCCCATGAGGCACGCGCGACCGCGGTTTGTCCACAGGCCCGGCGAATTGTGTGACCGGACGGCTCGCCCCGCCCCGAGCCGCGGAATCGGTTACACGTACGAAATGTCCGCAGGTCAGCCCCGGGATAGGTGGGGGCAAGGGGGCGGATAGCCGGAAAGAGGTGGTCTGCTGCTCTGATCGGGGGGCGTTCTGTCCCGAGCTACCCTCTTCTTTCTGGACCTGCGCTCAACTATGTTCGTAGTTCGTCGGGGTTGTGACTGCCTCGACAGTCTGGGCGGGGAGTCTCCGGGGGGAGACATCATTACCGGGGGATCACTTATGCACCTTCAGGGTTCGTCATGGTCCGCAGCCGTCGCGTCGTCGGACGGAAACGGCGGACGGAACACACCGCTGCGCGTGGACGCGCAGCGCAATCTGGAGCACGTCCTGCGGGCGGCGCGCGAGGTCTTCGGTGAGCTGGGGTACGGGGCTCCGATGGAAGACGTGGCGCGCCGGGCGCGGGTAGGGGTGGGCACCGTCTATCGGCGGTTCCCCAGTAAGGACGTGCTGGTGCGCCGGATAGCCGAGGAGGAGACGGCAAGGCTGACCGATCAGGCGCGAGCGGCGCTGGGTCAGGAGAACGAGCCGTGGTCGGCGCTGGCCCGGTTCCTGCGTACTTCGGTGGCGTCCGGCGCGGGCCGGCTGCTGCCGCCGCAGGTGCTGCGGGTCGGGGTCGACGTGGAGACCGAGATCCGGCTGCCGCAGCAGCGGCAGGCGGCGTTAGCCGCACCGGCTCAGCCGGAGCTCCGGCTGGTCGAGCGGCCGATGGTCGCTGAGGACGAGCCGGACGACGCGGGCGCCGCGGCGCTGCTGGAGGTCGTCGGGCAACTGGTGGAGCGGGCACGGGCCGCGGGCGAGCTTCGCCCGGATGTGACGGTCGCCGATGTGCTGCTGGTGATCGCCACGGCGGCGCCCTCGCTGCCGGACGCGGCACAGCAGGCGGCGGCCTCGGCGCGGCTGCTGGACATCCTGCTGGACGGGCTGCGGTCGCGCCCCATGGGGTGATGCCGTCGGCTGATGCCGTCGGCCCCGGAGCGAGACATGTGCTCGTCTTCGCGTGTCGGTTTCAGGGGGTGAGCGGCGCGTCTCGCCTCCTCCGTACGAGTGACGACATGTGATGGTCGGCCGGGACGTCGCACCTGCTGCTCGTGCCCGCGTCAGCGGGCGGGCGGCGGTGCGGCGCCCCGGTCGGCGGTTTTTGGGCCACGTCGGCGGTTGCGTCCGGTCGGCGGTTTCGGCCTGGTCAGTGGTCGCGGCCGGGTCGGCCTAGTCATCGGCGGCGTCAGAGACAGCGGCATCAGCATCAGTGGCATCGGCGACGTCGGCATGGGCGGCATCTGCATCGGCGGCGCCGAGAGAGCTCAGCGCCTCGTCGAGCAGGCAGAGTGCCACCTCGGGGGTCAGGGTCGTGCTCTCGGTGCGCAGCTTCTCCACCGCGTCCCGGCCCAGCGCCTCGCTCGCGCGCGCCGCGGTCGCGCCGACGTCCCCGGCCACCAGCGGTGAGCGCGGCAGCCGACCGCGCCAGCCGTCGGCGGCGCCCAGCAGCCGCGCGGCGAACCGCTCCTGTCCGCATCCCGCCAGGAACTCGGCCGCCGCCTCCGCCTGATGGGCCAGCAGCAGTTCCATGGAGTTCACCGCGAGGCCCTCGCGCAGCGTGTTCCGCAGCTTGCGCAGTCCGCCGGCCAGATCGCCCTCCAAGCCGGTGATACGGGCGTCCAGGCCGTTGGCCACGACCCAGAACTGCGGCGGCGAGGTGCCGCGCAGCGCACGCTGTCGCGCGGCGTCGCAATACGTCCTGGCCCGCGTTAGATCACCGCGTACCAGCTCGGCCTCGCTGCGCACGATGTCGTTGAACGCCAGCACGTCCTGGGTTCCGCAGCGCTCCGCCTCCTCCTCGGAGCGCTCCACCAGCCTCAGCGCGCCCTCCACGTCCCTCTCGTGGACGGCGAGGTCGGCGAGGCGGGTGTAGAGGAACGGCACCTCGGTGTGGGCGCCGAGCTCCTGCGCGAGCCGCGTCGCCCTCTCATAGGCGGCCTTCGCCTCCCCGAACCGGCCGCGATGGGTGGCGAGCTCGCCACGCGCGCCCTCCACCTGGGCGAGCATCCAGCGGTCGCCGACGCGGGCGGCCAGCTCGCGCAGCTCGGCCAGGTCGTCGCCGGCGCTCTCGACGCCGCCCGGCATGTCGATGGCGAGGTGAGTCCGGTACATCAGCGAGACGCCGAGCGCCCAGTCGTCGCCGTGGGCCCGGCAGTCGGCCACGGTCTGGTCCATGAGCGGCAGCATCTCGCCGCTGAAGCCCTGGATGACGAAGGCCGCGAAGGGCCACAGCAGACCCGGGAAACACGCTCTGCGGGGCCCTGAATGGCTCGCGTAGGCGTCGCGCATGCGTACCGCGGCGTCCCGGATCTCGGGGTCGGCCGGATCCGGGCCGGCGCCCTGCTCGACGAGCAGGAAGAAGAGCAGCAGCCGCAGGTCCATGAACTGCCAGTACCGGGTGGCCTCCTCGTCGACGCCGTCCTCGCCGTCCGGTACCCGGGCCGGGATGAGCGGGAACCGGTCGAGGGGGTGGCCGCCGCCCGGTGCCTGGTCCGTCTCACCGTCCGTGCCGTGGGTGCGGCTCTCCAGGGCCAGGGCACGGCCGACCCATGCGGCGCCCTCGTCCCGGTAGTTGCGCAGCCACCAGAACCACGCCAAGTCCCGGATGAGCGCGAAGACGGTGCCCTCGTCCGCGGTGGTCAGGGAGCGGTGCAACGCTGCCCGGATGTTGTCGAGGTCGGTCTCGACGAGGCGCAGCCAGGGCAGTTGTCCGGCGGAGCGCAGTCGGGGCTCGGCGGTGTGGATGAAGTCCCGGAAGTGGGCGGTGTGACGGGCCATGGCGGCCTTGTGGTCGGCGCGGGCCGCGTGGTCCTCGGTGGCGCGCTCGCCGACGTACTCGTTGATGGTCTCCAGCATCCGGTAGCGGGGCTCGCCGCCCGCCGGACCGGAGGTCTCCGCCGCCGCACCGTGCGACGGATGGTCGACGATCAGCAGGGACTTGTCGACCAGCGCCCCGAGCAGTTCCAGCACCTCGGCGGGCGCGATCCTGGCGTGGGGGCGCGTATGAGAGCGCGTGGGGGTGCGCGTCTCGGCGTACGCAACCGTGTCGCCCAGGGTCGACATGCCCGCCGTCGCGTCCGTAAGGGCGTCACGGACGCCGACGCCGTCCTCGATGACGCCACCGGCGTCCGTGCCGTCCGTGTGATCCGTGTGATCCGTATGATCCGTACCGTCCGTGCCGTCCGTAAGGGCGCTCGCGCCGGGCGGGTCGTCCGCGCACACCGCCTCGGCCGCGGACAGCGTCCACCCGCCCGCGAAGACCGACGCACGGCGCAGCACGGTGCGCTCGCGCTCGTCGAGGAGGTCCCAGGACCACTCGACGACGGCCCGCAGGGTCTGCTGGCGGGGCAGGGCGGTTCTGCTGCCGCTGGTCAGCAGGCGGAAGCGGTCGTCCAGCCGGTCCGCGATCTGGCGTGGGGTCAGCAGCCGCAGCCGCGCCGCGGCCAGCTCGATCGCCAGCGGCAGACCGTCCAGGCGGCGGCAGATCTCCGCGACCGCGGCCGCCGTGTCCGGGTCCGCCGCCGGGTCGAAGCCGGGCCGTACGGTGGCGGCGCGCTCGGCGAACAGTTGGTGGGCTGGGGCGGGCGGCAGCGGTTCCACCGGCCTTACGGTCTCGCCGGGCACCCCCAGCGGCTCCCGGCTGGTGGCGAGCACGGTTACCCCCGGGCAGTGCGCGAGCAGGGTCTCGGCGAGCCGGGCCGCGGTGTCGATGACGTGCTCGCAGTTGTCGAGCAGGAGCAGCAGCCGGCGGTCGGCGCAGTACTCGACGAGCCGACTCGCCGGATCCCCGCCGTCCGCGCTCGTGGTGCGGCTCTCGAGCCCGGAGGCGAGCAGCATGGTCTCCCGACGGCCGACCGCGCTCAGGACGGCGCCGGGGACGGCGGAGGGCTGGTCGAGCGGGGCGAGTTCGGCGATCCAGACGCCGTCCGGGTAGCCGTCCGTCACGGCTCCGGCGGCCTCCTCGGAGAGCCGGGTCTTACCGGAGCCGCCGGGGCCGGTGAGGGTGACCAGCCGGGCGCCCTCCAGGTCGTGGAGGATGTCGCCGATCTCTTTCTGGCGGCCGACGAAGCTGGTGAGGCGGGCTCTGAGGTTGCCGTGCGGGAGAGGCGGCACGGCGGTGCGCGGGCCCGCCTCCCGGCCGTCGACGCGGCTTCCCGTCCCGCCGTCTGTTCCTCCGCCTCCGGCCCGGCCGTCGAACGCGCCCCTGGCCGCCCCGCGGCCGTCGATCGCCGTACCGTCCGCCCGGGTTCCGCCCCCGCTCCCCTCATGGCCGTCGGCCCTCGGCGGAGCGGCCTGCGCGGTGGAAGCGCCGCCGCGCGGGTCCTGGTGGGCCGGCTCGGCGTCCATCGTCAGCAGCCGTCTGTGGAGCTCCTTCAGCTCAGCTCCCGGGTCGGTGCCGAGGCGGCCGGCGAGGATCCTGCGGACGTCCTCGTACGCCGCGAGGGCGTCGGCGGCGTGACCGGCCGCCCCCAGCGCGCGGATCAGCTGGGCGTGGAACGTTTCGTCGAGCGGATGGTCCGCGACGAGCTCGCGCAGCTCGGGTATGACGTCCGTAGGGCGGTCGAGCGTGAGGTCGGCGTCGATCCGGCGGTGCAGCGCGGTCAGCCGGAGCGCCTCGGGGCGGGCGGCGGCCGCGTCCCGGTCCGGCAGGTCGGCGAGGGCCGGGCCGCGCCACAGGGCGAGCGCCTTACGGAGGGTGGCGGCGGCCGTCTCGGGATCGTCGGCGTCCAGGGCGCGTATGCCCTCGTTCGTCAGCCGCTCGAAGCGCAGCAGGTCGACGTCGTCGTGGGGCGCGGCGGTCGCGAGGCGGTAGCCGCCGGGTGACGAGACCACGGCGTCCCTGCCGATGGCCCGGCGCAACCGCCCGACGAGCGCCTGGAGCGCGGCGGGCGCGTCATGCGGAGGGTCGTCGGCCCACACCTCGTCGATCAGGACGTCGACGGAGGCCGGGGCGGTGCGTGCGGCCCTTACGGCGAGCGCGGCGAGCAGCGCGCGGATCCGGGGGCCGCCGAGGGGGAACGGGTCGCCGTGGTCGTCGCGCGCTTCGGTGGTGCCGAGGATCAGATACCGCACAGGGGCCATTCTCCTAGGTTGCGGATTGCCGCTGGGGAGATGGTGCGGAGTGGCGGCGGAGGGGTCCATTCGTTTTCGTCCGCCGTAAGGAAACCGGCTTCTCGTTCCCCGTAAGAACGCTGGATTCCCCCTCCGTGAGAACGCTGGGTTCCCGCCCCCGTAAGAACGCCGAGTTCCAGCGCGGGGCAAGCACCCCGGCTCCCTGAGCGCGAGGGGCAAGCACCCCGGTCACCCCGGCTCCCTGAGTGTCAGGGCCATGCCCCTCAAGGACTCCCCGGGGCGAGACGTCACAGGGCGGCCGCCTCATGCCGCCCCGGTGCGGAAGCCGTCACAGGCTCGGCCGCGGCACCACTCCGCCCGCCACCGCCCGCTGCCGTGGCGCCGCGGTGCCCGTCCAGCAGGTGCCCCGGCGGGCCAGCAGGCGCCGCAGCCAGACTTCGGTGGAGACGAGCTCGGCCAGGCCGTCCAGGGGCAGCCGCTCCCCCTGT
This sequence comes from Streptomyces sp. NPDC059455, assembly GCF_042750115.1. NCBI lineage: Bacteria > Bacillati > Actinomycetota > Actinomycetes > Kitasatosporales > Streptomycetaceae > Streptomyces > Streptomyces sp. NPDC059455. Next base: position 27,262 of record NZ_JBHYVB010000105.1, on the reverse strand, counting down.
GCGGCGGCGCGCAGCGCCTTACGGACGACACGGGCCTCGATCAGGCCCGCGTCGGCCAGCAGCGGCGCGTCGAAGAGGGTCATCAGCTCGCCCGTCCAGGTGCGCATGCCGGTCCGTACGGCGGCGGTGTGGGCGGCGTGGGAGGTGGCTCCCCAGCCGGGGGGAAGCTCCCGGATGCCCGCTCCGGCGAGGACCGACCGCAGCACCGCGGCGCGCGCCCCCGGTTGTACCCGAAGCGCTTCGGGGAGCGCGCGGCAGGCCCGTACGACCTGGTTGTCGAGGAAGGGCGCGTGCAGGCGCTGGCTGCGGATCTCGGCGGCCTGCTCGAAGACGCGGTGGTCCGCCGCGTAGCGGGCGAGGGCGGCGTCGGCGCGGCGCTCCCCGGGGCGGCGCAGCAGCACGGGGCGCACGGCCGCCTCCTCCAGCCGGACGGACACCTCGGCGAGTGTCTCGCCGGTGAGCCAGCGGGCGGCGGGCCCGGGGCGGCACCACGTCAGGGCGGCGAGGGAGGCGGATACGGCGCCGGGGCCGTGCAGCGCCTGCTCGTCGATGAAGTGGCGCTCCATAAGGCGCGCGGCGGCCTCTTGGACGCCGTCGCGGTAGGAGGTGCGGGCCAGCCGTCGGGCGGCCCGGTAGACCGTGAAGGGCACGAAGAAGGACTGCGCGGAGGGGCCGTCGGCCTTGGCGAGCGCCGTTGCGGGGCGCAGCAGGTGGCGTCTGCGGCGGTCGAGCAGCAGGTCCGCGAGGCGTGCGGGGTGGGCGTCGAGCACCTGGCGGGCGCCGTGCCCGATGAAGTGGTCGGCGCTGCCCGCGGCGAGCCGGCGCCGGTGGCGTTCGGCGATGACGAGGGAGGGGCCGGGCTCGTCGGTAAGGGCGCCGGTGTCGAGGCCCGCGTACGGCAGGGCGTCCTCGCCCGCGGCGACGACCACATGGTGCAGCCGTGGATTGGCGGCGATGGCTCCGGCCCGTTCGAGTTCGGCCTCGCGGGTGCGGGCGCCGCCCGCCGTGGCGAGGTCGTTGAAGGTGACGGCCAGGAGCCGCTCGCCCGCCTCGGTGCCGTGCCCGAAGAGGGTGCCGGGCATCCCTGGGAGACCGGCGGCGAGCAGGGCGAGCGTGGCGGAGGCGCTGCCTCCGGACAGATCGGCGCCGATGCCGGGGGCCGGGGCGCCGCGGGCGGCCCGCCGCTCGGCGGGCCCCATGCCGGGCACCGGGCCGGGGTCGAGGTCATCGGTCTCGGGGGCGTGGCGCGGGGCGGTGAGCCGGGCCCGTACGGCCTCCACGAGGGCGTCCCGGACCGCGTCCACGGCCTTGTCCTGCTCGAGTGGGGGCGCGGCGACGGCGAGGGACGCGGTGGGCTCGTAGCCGGTGATGTCGCGGGCGCCGTCGCGCAGGATCAGCGCATGGCCCGGGGGGACGCGTCTGACGCCCATATAGGGCGTGCCGTCGCCCATGGCCTCCGGGGAGTCGGGGCAGGCGAGCAGCGCGCCGAGGTGGCCGACGTCGAGCTGGGCCTCGATGAGGTCGGCGAGCGGGAGCGCGGCCGTGGCGTAGGCCGTGCCGCCGCCCCAGTCGGTGTGGAAGACGGGCCGGGCGCCCGCGAGGTCGCCGACGATGGTGACGCGGCGGCCGGCCTGGGCCACGGCCGTGTAGCTGCCGGGCCAGGCGGTCAGATGGCGCAGGGCGCCGCCGCGGGCGGCGAACAGCCCCACCCGCAGCTCCTCGTCGGAGGCGCCGCAGCAGCCGAAGACGGCGAGGCGGGTGAAGGGGTCGGTCTGGACGACGCGTACTTCATCGGGCCGCCAGTCGCCGACCGCCCACAGCGGATCGGGGTCGGACCACAGGAGTTGGGCACCGACCGGCTGGATCGCACGGCCCTCCGAGGAGACCGGGCCGGATGCGGTACTGCTCCACCCCACCAACCACCGCATCGCCGCCTCCACAGGCTGTGGGCATCCAGGGCAACCAAGAAGTAGGTGCCATCATGCACAGCATGTTGACGGTTTCGGCATCGAACCGGACAACAACATGGATCTCCTGGATGTCCTGTGACCACAGATGAACGCAGGAATCGCAGAGTTGATCCCAGGGGGTGGCGCCTCTCACGAAGGCATCCGTAAGGAGCCCGCCGAGGGAACCACCGCCGGTAGCGACCCACCGTTCCGCCGTGGCCCATGCTGCCACGATTGGGGCGCACAAGAGCGCAAGGGCATCGATGAGTGTGCGAAGCGGCGCACAAAAGGCGCACGAAGGGGCGCACGAAAAGAGCGCCGGCCGAGCGCCAATCCGCAGACCACACGGGGGCCTTACCGCTCCGTGCCGCGGCGGCCACCGCACACGGCGACATCCGCGGCATGTGCTAGGTGGCTCACCGCTCCCGGGGAGAACTGGGCGGAATCCATGCCGAATCGGGGCGCGATCCATGCGGAAGAGGGCTTCCCCCCGGGGGGCGGCCCCCCCCCCCCCCCCCCCGGGGGCCCCCCCGCGGGGTGCGGTATAAAACCCAAATTAGGTGGGGCGCTCGGTGGTGTTTGGGGGT
>NZ_JBHYVB010000105.1:1664-24716 GCF_042750115.1 Streptomyces sp. NPDC059455 | reverse complement strand
CAGCCCGAATGGGGGGGCGTACCAGGCGATAGCGGGATGGCGGGGTGGGGCCACCCCCACCGCGCCCCGGGGGGGGAGCCCGGCCGTGAGGAGCGATATTCAGCCAAATTGCCGTGGCGCTCTCGTTGGTCTTGCGGACGACCTGTAAGGACTCAACTTCCGTCTCTCGCGCCTCCCGACACGACAGTCCGGGAGGCGGCATTCGCCTCCCGGACCGTTCCGCCGCCCGCGGGGAATGAGGCGGCGGCGTCCCCCAGCCCACTGGATCCAGTACAGCGGGCCGACCCACGCAGGACCCATCGAAACGTCCCCGCCGTGACGGAGACAGAGCGCACACCCGGGCGCACAGCCACACACACCGGGAGCACACGTCACGCCCCGCACGCCCGTTCGTACAAGAATCTCGCCATCCGGGACACCACCTCTTAACGGTCGGGATGCGGCGAACTACGCTGGGTTTACGAATGCCCCGCGCTTATGCCGGGGCGGCCGTCGGTGCTGTCGAGGGGTGCGCATGTCCAGGGAGCCACGCGGGCCGAACGAAAAGCTCGGCACCGTTCTCGCCCTCGCTGGGATCAGCAATGCCGGGCTCGCGCGCAGAGTCAACGACCTCGGCTCCCAGCGTGGCCTGACGCTTCGCTACGACAAGACGTCCGTCGCGCGCTGGGTGTCCAAGGGCATGGTGCCCCAAGGCGCCGCGCCACACCTCATTGCGGCTGCGATCGGGAGCAAACTCGGCCGCCCCGTCCCCCTGCATGAAATCGGCCTGGCCGATGCCGATCCGGCCCCCGAGGTCGGGCTTGCCTTCCCGCGCGACATCGGCCAGGCCGTCCGCTCCGCGACCGAGCTCTACCGGCTGGATCTCGCGGGTCGGCGCGGCGGAGTCGGCATCTGGCAGAGCCTGGCCGGATCTTTCTCAGTAAGCGCGTACGCCACCCCGGCCTCGCGCTGGCTCATATCCCCCGCCGACAGTTCGGTGGCCCGCGAACCCAAGGACGCCGAGGACGGAACCACCGCCGCGAGCACCGCGGGCGCGGTGGCGCCGGACGCCATACCGCCGCAGCGCGTCGGCCACAGTGACGTCACCAAGCTGCGCGAGGCCGCCGAGGACGCGCGCCGCTGGGACTCCAAGTACGGCGGCGGCGACTGGCGTTCCTCCATGGTCCCCGAGTGCCTCCGGGTGGACGCGGCTCCCCTGCTCCTCGGCTCGTACAGCGACGAGGTCGGCCGCTCCCTCTTCGGCGCCACCGCCGAACTGACCCGGCTCGCCGGGTGGATGGCCTTCGACACCGGCCAACAGGAGGCCGCGCAGCGGTACTACATCCAGGCGCTGCGCCTGGCCCGCGCCGCGGCCGACGTCCCCCTGGGCGGCTATGTGCTGGCGTCGATGAGCCTCCAGGCCACCTATCGGGGCTTCGCCGACGAGGGCGTGGACCTGGCCCAGGCCGCCCTGGAGCGCAACCGCGGCCTGGCCACCGCACGCACCATGAGCTTCTTCCGGCTCGTGGAGGCGCGCGCCCAGGCCAAGTCCGGGGACGGGCCCGCCTGCGGGGCGGCCCTGAAGTCCTCCGAGGGCTGGCTGGAGCGCTCGCGGGCGGGCGACCCCGATCCGTCCTGGCTCGACTTCTACAGCCATGAGCGGTTCGCGGCCGACGCCGCCGAGTGCTATCGCGATCTCCGGTTGCCGCGCCAGGTGCGGCGCTTCACCGAGCAGGCGCTGGCCCGGCCGACGGAGGAGTTCGTACGGTCGCACGGGCTGCGGCTCGTGGTGTCCGCCGTCGCCGAACTGGAGTCCGGCAATCTGGACGCGGCCTGTGCGGCGGGCGCCCGTGCCGTGGAGGTCGCCAACCGGATCTCGTCCGCGCGCACCACGGAGTACGTGCGCGACCTGATGCGGCGCCTCGAGGCGTACCGCGACGAGCCGCGCGTCGCCGAGCTGCGCGAGCAGGCCCGGCCGCTGCTGGTGACCCCGGCGTGAGCGGCACGGGGTCGGGTGCGAGCGGCACGGGGTCGGGTGCGAGCGGCACGGGGTCGGGTGCGAGCGGCACGGGGTCGGGTGCGAGCGGCACGGGGTCGGGTGCGAGCGACCGCGATGAGTGGTGAACGGCCGGGGATGATCGGCGAGGCGAGAGTTGACCGGAGTGGGCGACCCGGAGGGAATTCACCCGGAATGGGCGACTCGGCATGAATCGATCCACATGACCGGTCGACCTAGCCCGGGCCCTAGTCCTCACATGGGTTTCAGGCCGTTGTCACTGGCGCAGGTCATGATAGGGATCGACGGTCGGGCGACTGAACGGTGTGGCGCGTGGGGAGGTGACATGGCGTGACGGCGTTGGACTGCGACGTGCTGGTGATCGGGGGCGGGATCGTCGGCATGTCGACGGCGTATGCGATCACGCGCGCGGCACCCGGCACCCGCGTGACCGTGCTCGAGAAGGAGGCGGGTCCGGCCCGCCACCAGACCGGGCGGAACAGCGGCGTGATCCACAGCGGTATCTACTACCGGCCGGGGTCGCTCAAGGCGCGGTTCGCGGTGCGCGGCGCCGCGGAGATGGTGAAGTTCTGCGCCGAGCACGGCATCGCGCACGAGGTCACCGGCAAGCTCATCGTCGCCACGGAGCGCTCCGAGCTGCCGAGGCTCCACGGCCTCGTCCAGCGCGGCAGGGAGAACGGCATTCCGGTGCGCGAGCTGGGCCCCGCCCAGATCGCGGAGTACGAGCCATGGGTGCGCGGCCTCGCCGCGATCCATGTCGGCACGACGGGCGTCTGCGACTTCGGCGCGGTGGCGGCCCGGCTGGCCAGGCTGGCCCAGGACGCGGGCACCTCGGTGCGGTACGGGGCGCAGGTGCGCACCATCGGCCGGCGCCCCTCCGCGGTCGCGGTGCGCACGGCGGACGGCACGGTGCTGCGCGCGCGGGCCCTGGTCAACTGTGCGGGGCTGCACTGCGACCGCGTCGCCCGGCTGGCGGGCGACGACCCGGGCATGCGGATCGTGCCCTTCCGCGGTGAGTACTACGAGCTGGTGCCCTCCCGCGCCTCGCTGGTGAACGGTCTGGTGTACCCGGTGCCCGACCCGACGTTCCCGTTCCTCGGCGTCCATCTGACCCGCGGCATCGACGGCGGCGTCCACATCGGACCCAACGCGGTGCCGGCCCTGGCCCGCGAGGGGTATGCCTGGCATACGGTGCGCCCGCAGGAGCTGGCCGGCACGCTGGCGTATCCGGGCTCCTGGCGGATCGCCCGCCGCCACTGGCGGTACGGGGCGGGTGAGCTGCGGCGTTCCCTGTCCAAGCGCGCCTTCACCGACGCCGTGCGCCGCCTGCTGCCGGATGTGACGGCCGACGACCTGATAGCGGCCCCGGCGGGCGTGCGCGCACAGGCGGTGCTGCCGGACGGCACGCTGGTGGACGACTTCCTCATCTCGCAGTCGCCCCGGATCGTCCATGTGCTCAACGCCCCGTCGCCCGCGGCCACGGCCTCCCTGCCGATCGGCCGCGAGGTCGCCCGCCGAGTGCTGGAGACCCTACGAACGGGGTGACGCGGCGGGCGGGGTGGCAGGGCGGGCGGGGTTGAGGGGGTAAGGGGCCGGGGCCCACCGCCGCCGTACGGCCGAGAACCGTCGCCGAGGTTCGGCCGAGAACCGTTGCCGAGGTACGGGCCGGGGCCCACCGCGACCGTACGGGCCGAGCCCCACCGCTACGGGCCAGGCCCCGCGGCCAAAGTACGGGTCGGGGCCCAGCCGCCACCGTAAGGGCCGAGCCCGCCCGCCACCGTACGACCGAGCCCAACCACCGAGGCACAGGCCGAACCCAGCCGCTCACCGTACGACCGAACCCAGCCACCAAGGCACAGGCCGAACCCAGCCGCCATGGCACAGGCAGGCCCCAGTCACCCACCCCACCCACCCCACCGGGTCGGCACGGCTGAGCCTCCCCGCCCCCGCCCCCGCCCCCGCCCCCGCCCGTAGAATCGAAGCACTGTGTCCGAGAAGCCCACCGCCCCCGATTCCCACATGGAGCGCGCTCTGCCCGCCCCCCGTGACCGCAGCGAGCCGATGTTCCCCGGCGGCCCCGTGGCCGACCCGGCGGGCTCGCACCACGAGCGCCGCATCCGCTCCTTCCGCCCCCGCCGCGGCCGGGTGACCCCGGGCCAGGGCGAGGCGCTGCGCCGCCTGTGGCCGCAGTGGGGCCTGGACATCGACGGGCTGAGCCGTATCGACCTCGGTGAGTTGTTCGCCACAGAGTCGGGCCCGCGCCCCGACCTCCCCGTCGTCCTGGAGATCGGCTTCGGCATGGGGGAGGCCACCGCGCAAATGGCCGCCGCCGACCCCGGCACAGGCATCCTCGCCGCCGACGTCCACACCCCCGGCCAGGGCAATCTGCTCGCGCTCGCGGAGCGGAACGGCCTGGACAACATCCGGGTGGCCAACGGTGACGCGATCATCCTGCTCCGCGAGATGCTGGCCCCCGGCTCGCTCTCCGGGCTGCGGGTCTTCTTCCCCGACCCCTGGCCCAAGAAGCGGCACCACAAGCGCCGCCTCATCCAGCCCGAGTTCATCGAGCTCGCCGCCACCCGGCTGAAGCCAGGTGCGCTGCTGCACTGCGCGACCGACTGGGAGCCGTACGCGGAGCAGATGCTGGAGGTCCTCTCCGCGAGCCCGGCCTTCGACAACTCCCTGGCCGACGGCGGCTACACCCCACGCCCGGATTTCCGGCCGCTCACCAAGTTCGAGGGCCAGGGGCTGGACAAGGGACACCTCGTCCATGACCTGATCTTCCGCCGCAACGACACATAACGCCCCCAAGGGGATGGGCATAACCCCTGAGTCCCCCTCCCCCTTTCGTTAGGGTCGGTTGAGTGCATCAGTCCCCGCCCCCGCAAGAGCCGCCCGAACCACGACCGGCCACGCCGCCGTACGAGGCGCCGCAAGGAGCGCGGCACGAGGCACCACACGGCGTGCCGCTCGGGACACCGCAGGACGCCCCGCAGGGGGACGTACCGTACGAAGCGGCACAGGCAGCGCCGCACGCCGACGCCCCGTACGGCACGTCCTACGGCTCTCCGTACGGTGACCAGCACCCGTGGTTCCACAACGGCGCCGCACCGGCGGGCTGGCCGCAACCGCCCCGCCAGCGGCTGTGGGGCCCGGGTGGCCGCCTCGCCCGCGTCTGGCACAACAAGGCGCTCCGGGCCACCGCGCTCACCGGTCTGCTCTCGCTCTCCGGCCTGATCATCCTGGCGCTGGTGCGCGAGCAGACGGGCACCAAGGGCTTCCTGGTGGGGCTCGGCCTCGCCGTCCTCCCCGTGCCGCTGATCATCGCGGTGTTCCGGTGGCTGGACCGCGTGGACCCCAAGCCCTGGCGAAACCTTTTGTTCGCCTTCGCCTGGGGGGCGTGCGCGGCGACGCTGGTCGCGCTGATAGCCAACGGCTTCGCCACCGAGTGGCTCATGACGACCGTGGACTCCTCGTCCCCGACCGGCCAGGCCGACGCCGACACCTGGGGCGCCACCTTCATCGCGCCATTCGTGGAGGAGAGCGCCAAGGCCGCCGCCGTCCTGTTGCTCTTCCTCTTCCGCCGCCGTGACTTCAACGGGCTGGTGGACGGGGTCGTCGTCGCCGGAATCACGGCCACCGGTTTCGCCTTCACCGAGAACATCCTCTATCTCGGCTCGGCCTTCGTCAGCGACCAGACGCTCGGCTACTCCGGCATCCGGTCGACCACGGCCGCGACCTTCTTCATCCGCGCCGTGATGTCCCCCTTCGCACACCCCCTCTTCACCTCGATGACGGGTGTGGGCTTCGGCCTAGCCGCCGCGGCGGCGCGACACCAACGCGTCCGCCGCGTCCTGATACCGGTCGCGATGCTGCTGACGGCGATGGTCCTGCACGGCGTCTGGAACGGCTCGGCGACCCTCGGCGGCTACGGCTTCCTCATCGTCTACGCCCTGTTCATGGTCCCGGTGTTCGGGCTGCTGACCTGGCTGACGCTCTGGTCCCGCACCAAGGAGCTGCGCGCGATACGGGAGCAGCTCACCGCCTACCAGGCGGCCGGCTGGCTCACCCCGCCCGAGCCCCTCGCGCTGTCCTCGATGCGCGCCCGCGGGATCGCCCGCGACCTCGCCCGCCGCACCCACGGCGCGGCGGCGGCCCGTACGGTCGGCGAGTACACCGCCTTCGCGACCTCGCTGGCCCTTCTGCGGCGGCGCGCGTACCGGGGTACGGCCGGGCCGGACTTCACCGCGCGCGAGAAGGAACTGCTGGACCGGCTGTGGGAACGGCGGGAGACGGCCCAGCCCGCCCTGGCCCACGCGGCGCTGTCGGTGCCGCTCCCCCGGCCGCGCCACGTACCCCGGCCGGCCCCGGGCACGATGCCCGCACCGTTCTGGCCCACGGGGCCGCACGGCGGCGGGTACGCGTACGGCTACGGAAGCGGTCAGGGCTACGGCTACGGCGGCCCCGCGTCCAGCCACGGCTACGGCGGCCCCGCGTCCAGCTACGGCGGCCCCGGGCCCGGCACCGGCTACGGCGGCCCCGGGTCGGGCTACGAGCCCGGCTACGGCTACGGCAACGACCCCGGTTCCGGCTCCGGCGCCCAAGCGCAGTACGGGCCCCACCCCACCTACGCACCGTGGGGCGCCCCTCCCCCGCACGGCCCGCAGCCACCGCGAACGCCGCAATCGCTGCAGACCCCGCAGCCACTGCAGACCCCACGGCCATCGCAGCCCCCGCAACCACCGCGGAGCCCGCAGCCGCCCGCGAATTCGGTGACGCCCCACCCCTCCCCCGTGCCCTACGGATCCGGTGGCCCCGGAAGTCGTCTGTAACCTCCCGCCCCTTTCGGACGTGTTCCTACATAGAAGCGGGGAGCACGCGGGGGCGCGGGGGATTCATGTCAGGACCATCACCTTCATCCACACCATCCGATTTCGACCAGTTCTACACGGTTACGGCGAAGCGGCTCGTGGCCGCGGTCTATGCGGCGACGGGCGATCTCGCCGAGGCCGAGGACGCGGTGCAGGAGGCGTATGCCCGGGCGTGGCAGCGTTGGGACTGGCTGACCGCCGAGGGTGATCCCACGCCGTGGGTGCGCACCGTCGCCCTGCGCCTCGCCGTCAGCTCCTGGCGCCGCGCCCGTAACCGCATGCGGGCCCACTTCCGCCATGGCCCGCCCCCCGATCTCCCCGATCTCGCCCCGGACCGGGTGGCGCTGGTCCATGCCCTGCGCGGGCTGAAGCCCGAGCAGCGTACGGCCGTGGTCCTGCACCACCTTCTCGATCTGCCCATTGAGCAGGTGGCCCGCGAGACGGGCGTCTCCCCCGGCGCCGTGCGCACCCGGCTGAGCCGTGCCCGCAAGGCCCTCGGCTCCCATCTCGCCGACCCCGAAGCCGAAGCCGAGGCACCAACACCCGCACCGTCCCCCCATCCGCCCGTCTGCCACCCCAAGGAGGTGCCCTCCCATGGCTGATCTGGACGAGCGCCTGCGCGATATCGCTCGCGATATCGAGCCCTCCATACGTCTGGCGGGCCCGGAAGCCGTGCGTGCGCGGGGCCATCGGCGCCGCGCACGGCAGCGCACCGCGATCGCCGCCGCGGCCCTCCTGGCGGTGGCCGCCGTGACCGCGGGCTCCTGGCGGCTGCTGCCGGGCGACGACTCCACCCGTACGCTCCCGGCGGCCCCGCCCGCCCCGCGAACGGACCGCGTCCCGGGGGCGCCGATCCCCGCGAGCGCCCTCCTTCGTCCCTCGGCGCTGCCGTTCGACGCGATGACGCGCTGGAAGACGGCCGACTCCGCCACCTCCACCGACAACGGCCGGGCACCGCTGCTCGACCTCTCCCCCAGCTGCCGCCTCGACGGTCCGCGTCCCCTCGCCCAGCGCACCCGCGACTACCAGGGCCGCAAGGCGGAGCAGGCGCGTCACACCATCAACGCCTATGCGAGCGACGGAGAGGCCGCGAAGGTCTTCGCCTCCCTCGAGGAAACGCTGAAAGAGCGATGCGCCCTCCCCAAGGCGCTGGGCACCACCTCGTCACCCAAGCTCGCGGCCGGCCAGCCGACCACCATGACCTACGGCTGGCACTCGTCCCGCGCACCGCATGACGCCCAGGTCGTCCTGATGCGCTCGGGCACCCGGGTCGGGGTCCTGCAGGCCGAGGGCATCGGCAGCCCGTCCGGCGACTACACCGACGGCCCCTCCGCCTACTGCGTATCGGTCTCGCTGTGGCGCCTCGATCCCACCGCCACCGCCTCCCCCGGTCCGTACCGGGCCAACCCCGAGGAGGTGAAGAGGCGTTGCTGACCCACTCCTCCCCTCCCACCACCCCTCACGACTCCCGCAAGAGGTCCTCTGTGCTCTCCGTACGTTCCCTGCGCACCCTCGTGGTGCCCGCCATCGCCGTCGCCCTGCTCGCCGGATGCCAGTCGGCGTCAAAATCCGCCTCGGTGGACCCGGCCGACGCCAAGCCCGCCCGGATCACCATCACCCCGGGCAGCGACTCGGCGGCGATAGCCCCCGACGCCCCGGTCAAGGTGACCGCCTCCCACGGCACCCTCACCAAGGTCCGCATCGCCCCCGACGGTGCCGGTTCCCAGGCCGTCACGGTGACCGGCGCCCTCTCCCACTCCAAGACCAGTTGGCGTTCCAACCGCACCATGACCCCGGGCACGACCTACACCGTCGAGGCCACGGCCACCAACGCCACCGGCAAGACCGCCGTCCATCACTCCACCTTCCGCACCCGCGCCGCCCAGCAGGTCAACGGCGTCACCGTCACGCCGTCCAAGGGCTCCACCGTCGGCGTGGGCCAGCCGGTCTCGCTGGCCTTCGACCACCCGGTGCCGAACAAGGCAGCGGTGGAGCGCAGCCTCTCCATCTCCACCAGCCCGAAGGTCGAGGGCTCCTGGGGCTGGGTCAAGGACCCCCTCACCGGCATCGAACGCGTCGACTGGCGCCCCAAGGCCTACTGGCACAAGGGCACCAAGGTCACCCTCCGAGCCCGCCTCAGCGGCGTGAACACCGGCGACTCCCGCTACCTCCGCCGCGATGTCTCGACCACCTTCACCATCGGCACGCCCCGGATCTCCAAGGTCGACATCAAGAACCACACGATGACCGTCTACGAGGACGGCCAGAAGCAGGAGACCATCCCGATATCCGCCGGCCAGCCCTCCTACCCCACCTGGAACGGCACCATGGTCGTCCTCGACAAGGCCCCCATGGTCAACATGACCAGCGAGTCCGTCGGCATAGCCGACCCCTACAACAAGGACGTCCCCTGGGCCGTCCACCTCACCACCTCGGGCACCTACGCCCACGCCGCCCCCTGGAACGAGGGCCTCGGCTACTTCGGCCAGACCAACATGAGCCACGGCTGCGTCGGCATGTCCCTCGCCGACGGCAAGTGGTTCTACAACCGCGCCACCCGAGGCGACATCGTCGAAATCACCGGCTCCACCCGCGCCACGGTCTCCACCGGCAACGGCTTCGGCGACTGGAACCTCCCCTACCCCTCCTGGCAAAAGCTCAGCGCCCTGCGCTGAGTCTGCTCAACGATGCGGGCACCCGCGCCACCAGGGCGTGGGTGCCCGCAAGCACGCAGAGCGAAGGATCGTTACTGCTCGTCAACCATTCCCCAAGCGACAGCCATAGGCGACCCCGCCCACCCGTCCACTGTCTTCCAGACGGACGCAATGCCTCGCTTCTCGAGATAGGGGGCATACGCCTTGATGTCCTCGGTAAAGAGCGCCAGGAGGAACGGCTCGCCCTTCCCCTGCTCCTCGTACAAGAAGTGGCTGTACTCATAGAGCTGCCCCAGTGCCTCACGCACTGCCTTGGTGGGGTTTCCCCGCTTCACGGTCTTGGCTTCCACCATCCACTCCACACCGTCCCGCCGCAGCACAATGTCCTTGGGGTGCATCTTCTTTGTGATCGGCACGAAGCCACGTTCCTCGATGTACTCGCCGAACAAACTAACCAGCACCTCGTGGCTACGGGACTTCTTGATCTTCCGCTGACGGATAAGGACGTAGTAGTCGCTGCCGTCCTTCGGGCGGAAGCCGTCCAGCCCTGCGTGTTCTTCTTCCTCACCCTCTACACGCTTGGTGACCGGTAGCCCGTTGGAGGTCATCTCGTCCCTGAGGTTCCGCTCCACGGCAGCCGCGTGTTGCAGCACTTCGGCCATGTGCCAGAGATCCTCACGCAAGCTGATCTCCGTGGGCATGGCAGCGGTGTCGTAAGTTCGCGCTGCCACGCTCCCCGCCTCATAAGAGCGTGCTCTCAGCACGTCGCACTTAAAGTCCGGCTGGGCACCCCAGCCCGCCACCAGGTCCTTGGCTAGTCCGCCTCGCAGTTGCTTGGCCCTGCTCCGCAGATACCTGCGGCGCTTCTCACCCTCACCCAACTTCGCTTGCAGCGACGTCACCCCCTGTTGGAGCGTCAGCGTCACCGTGCTGAGGTCAGCCGCGAAAATGTAGGCCAGGTAGAGACCCTTCTTTGGATCGCGGGTGATGTCGGGGTCGTACACGCCGATCCACGGAGTCCGGCTGGCACCACCACTCCCACCATTGCCCTCAGCATCAAAGCCCGCCGGTAGAAGGTGTCTCCACTCCTCCCCCGCCCTGCGAAGAAGATCCTGCGCATGGACGCCCGACGACGTTCCCTTGCCCTCGTCGTAGGTCCGGGCGAGTTCAAGGAGTAGATGACGTATGTCCATGCTCAAAACTATGCACGAACAGACCGACAAGGACTCGACCTCGATCACGTCCGATCATCCCTGAGCAGCGTGACCGGCCACCCCATCTGGGTTGACCCACCTGAGGACTGTCAGGGGCCGCTGATACAACATCAGGGAGAGATTCGAGACGAGGAGGCGCTGCGATGGCCGATCACCTTGCGGACCAGGCGACGCCAGTGCCTGGGCTGTATGAGCGGCTGATCACCTCTCGGATTGAGGAGCAGCTCAACGCCCTGGATGCCCGTGGGTGGAAGACCATCCGGCAGAAGGTGGGCGAGCTCTCCTCGCCTCATGTGCTCGCCCGTCACATCGGCGAGACCATCCGCCAGATCTTCATCTCCCTCACGACCGAAGAGCAGGTCGTTGCGGCGAATCACATCCTCGAGTCGATCGGCACCCTCGACGGGGCCAAGCAATGGGTAGACCTTGTCGCGGACGGGCCCCATCAGCTGACGGCCATTGCCGAGCAGGAAGCGCCGGGCGTGTACGGCATTCGTCCGGCCACGCCGCTGTCCGAGACGGCGCTCATCACCAACGCGCCCGAGGATCCGAACCTCGGGTTCGAGCTGCGGGCCGAGCTGGCGACGGCCGACCGTGTCGATCTGCTCTGTGCGTTTGTGAAGTGGCATGGTCTGCGCGTCCTGGAAGAGTCGCTCAAGGCGGCTCGCGATCGCGGAGTGCCGATCCGCGTCATCACGACCACCTACATCGGAGCTACGGAGCGACGCGCGCTGGACCGCCTCGTGACGGAGTTCAACGCCGAGGTCAAGGTCAACTACGAGTCGCGGTCCACGCGCCTCCATGCAAAGGCATGGCTGTTTCGACGTCACAGCGGCTATGACACCGCCTATGTGGGGAGTTCCAACCTCTCCAAGACAGCGCTTCTCGACGGCTTGGAGTGGAACGTCCGGCTGTCATCCGTAGCGACGCCGCCGGTGTTGCGGAAGTTCGAGGCGACCTTCGACTCGTACTGGGCTGAGCCCGCCTTTGAGACCTACGATCCCGGGCGCGATGCCACCCGGTTAGACGAGGCCCTCACGCTGGCCAGCGGTAAGCAGAAGAGCGATACCCACGCCATCAGCCTGTCCGGCCTTGAAGTACGCCCGTACCCCCATCAGCAAGACATGCTCGAACGACTCCGTATCGAGCGTGACATCCACAGCCGGCACCGGAACTTGCTCGTCGCAGCGACTGGGACCGGCAAGACGGTCATGGCGGCCCTCGACTACAAGGCGCTCAAGCGCGCCCATCAAGGGCGGCCCCTCAGCCTCCTCTTCGTGGCCCATCGCCAGGAGATCCTCAAACAATCGCTGCGCACCTACCAGGAGGTACTCGACGATGCGAACTTCGGCGAGTTGCTCGTCGGAGGAGAGGCGCCGAAGGACTGGACGCATGTCTTCGCCAGCGTTCAGTCCCTCAACGCCCGAGCCCTCGAAGAGTTCGCTCCCGATCACTTCGATGTGGTGGTCATCGATGAATTCCACCATGGCGTTTCGCCCACTTATCGGCGCATCATCGACCACTTCAATCCCCTTGAGCTTCTTGGTCTGACCGCCACACCTGAGCGGATGGACGGCAGGAACGTCCAGGATGAATTCTTCGAGGGCCACATTGCGGCCGAGATGCGGCTATGGGAAGCGCTGGAGAACGATCTTCTCAGTCCGTTCCACTACTTTGGCATCGCGGATAACACCGATCTCGAAGGCGTCACCTGGAAGCAAGGCTCCTACGTCACCAGTGAGCTCAGTCAGCTCTACACCGGCAACCACGCTCGAGCGCGGCTCATCGTCAAGGCCGTCCAGGAGAAGGTCACTGACCCAGGGACCATGCGAGCACTGGGCTTCTGCGTCACTGTGGCACACGCCCACTTCATGGCTGACTTCTTCCGTCGGGCGGGTGTCAATGCCAAGGCCCTCGACGGTTCCACTCCTGCCGCTGAACGCGCCCAGGCCCTAAGAGACCTCCGTGACGGCACGGTACAGATTCTCTTCTCCGTCGACCTGTTCAACGAGGGGCTGGACGTCCCGGATGTGGACACCCTTCTCTTGCTCCGCCCCACCTCCAGCGCCACGGTCTTCCTCCAGCAGCTTGGCCGAGGGCTTCGGCGTACGCCGGATAAGCCGGTCCTCACCGTGCTCGACTTCATCGGCCAACATCGTAAGGAGTTCCGATTCGAGGAGCAGTTCCGTGCGCTGACGAACTTCACCCGTCACCGGCTGACCGAGCATATGGAGCGAGATTTTCCACAGCTCCCTTCTGGCTGTCAGATCATCCTGGACCGCAAGTCCAAGGAGCGGATCCTGGACAACATCAGGAGCCAGATCAATGTCAACGTACGGCAGTTGGCGCAGGAGGTTGCTGCGTACGCCGAGCCGCGACTCGACGCCTACCTTCGTGAGAGCCGCCGCGAGCTCAAGGAGCTCTACCGGGCCAACAACTCATGGACGGGTCTCTTGAGGCGAGCCAATCTCCTCACCGGCGAGCCGCCCGAAGGGGAGGCCGCCCTTCTCAAGCGCGTCTCCGCATTTCTCCATGTCAGTGACCCACAGCGGGTGAATGCCTACCGTCGGATGCTGGCCGATAACGCCCCCGAGTATGACTCGCTCGACGCATCAGGGCAGGCGTACGCACGGATGCTCTTCTTCTCCTTGTGGCCCCTAGGCGGTGGATTCAGCAACTATGCCGATGGCTTCGAGTCGTTGCACCAGCAGAGCGCCTTTCGAAGCGAACTGAGCCAGGTTCTGGCGTACAACCTGGAGCACACCGACCACTACCCCATCCCGCTCCTGGGCGAGCACAGTGGACTACCACTGGCCATCCACGCCTCGTACAGTCGAGAGGAGATCCTGCCCGCCCTCGGGCAAGCAGAGGTAGGCGGCTTCGTGCCAGGGAATTTCCGCGAAGGCGTGAAGTGGTGCGAAGGGATCCAGACGGACGCGCTCCTCATCACGCTCGAGAAGGATGATAAGGACTTCTCACCGCAGACCCGGTACAAAGACTTCGCGATGAGCCCAGACCACTTCCACTGGGAATCACAGAACCAAACGTCTGCTTCCTCCCCCACGGGGCAGCGCTACCAGCACCACAGGGAACGGGGATCCCATGTGCTGCTCTTCGTACGACGCTACAAGAAGACGGACATCGGGGGGCCTCAGCCCTGGATGCTGCTCGGTCCCGCCGATTACGAATCCCACGAGGGCAGCAAGCCCATGGGCATTGTCTGGCGACTCCAGCATGAGCTGCCCGCCGATGTCTGGACCTACTCGGCCATTGCAGCGGGGTAGCGTTCGTGGGTCAGCCGAGATACGGATGGTCGCGGTGGACCAGGAAGTGACGAAGCCGGAGCTGTTGTGTGTGGTGCATGGGGAGCTCGCCAAGTTCCTCCGGCGAGACGAACCGCAGTTCCGTGGACTCGTCAGAGATCGCCAGTTGGCCGCCTACGATGCGGGCGGTGAAGCAGACGTTGAACTGTCGGCGGACCTCGCCGTCGGTGTAGGCGATGACGTGACGCGGGTCGGTGTACGTGCCGACGAGTCCCGTGATCTCCACGTCGAGTCCGGTCTCTTCCTTGACCTCACGGACAGCCGTGCCCGGTAGAGAGTCGGTCATCTCCATGCCACCACCGGGCAGTGCCCAAAGATCATTGTCTCGGCGGCGCTGGAGCAGGATGCGGCCGCTCTCGTCGGTGACGACAGCGGATGCGGCGACAACCAAGCTGTTCGGCTCGGGGGCGTCCGGATCGTCGTAGTACTCGGTCCGTGCCACGGGGTCACACTCCCTGTACCGGCATCGCCGTCGCCCATACGGCGTCGAAGCTCTGGGCGTAGGTATCGAACATGCCGCCCTCGCCGTGTCGGCGCAGGTGCCAGACGGGAGCCCCATACGCGTTCACGCCCCAGACGTGGGCGTTGACCATGACTTGGTCATCTGCACGAAAGAGCGAGTTGTAGAGGGTTGTTCCGTGAGTCCGCACCTCGACGCCCGGGGTGCCGATGAGGGGGCGATAGTGCAGGAGAGCGAGCCGACAGCGGGATTCGATGCCGTGGCCGAACTTCTCCTCCTGGCCCCGCTGCTGGACGTTGGGGCTGTCAGCGTCCCCGACCGCGACACGTACGGCGCAGCCTTGGGCGGCTCGTTCCCGCAGAAGGTCATTGAGGCGGGGGTACGCCTCGTGCAGGAAGACGGCGGCATATACGAGCACGTCAATCCGTTCGCGGGCCTGGGTCAGCATCTCCACGAAGGTGGACACGGGGATGTCCGCACGCTGATCGTAGAGCGCCACAAGCTCGGGGCTGACCGCGCGGGCGGGGCGCGCTTGGCGGAGCGCTGGCCATAGGGCGTGCACGTCTTCTCCTAACGTTTCCGCTGCCAGGATGGCCGTGCTGCGTCGCGGCGTACGGTTGAGGTTGACCCATCTTTCAACGGATTTGGGGTCTACTTCGACCTTTTCCGCGAGGGCGGCGTATGTCCAGCCTCCGGACGCCATGACGACACGTAGCCTCTCGTTCGGCACCTGAGTCTCTCCCCACATGTCGGGACGGCACTAGGGACGTTTTACCCGACGCAGGACGTCCCGCAGTGGGGTTTAAGGGAGGTTCCTACGTCCTGATCACAGCGCGATGATCGCGAAAAGACTCCCGCGACCGTTGCAGGCGGCCCGGGAGCGTGGTCAACGCTGTGAAGGAGCGTCAACGTGCAGGAGAATATCGGCCGACCTGTGGAATGGCTGT
Organism: Streptomyces sp. NPDC059455; assembly: GCF_042750115.1. Taxonomy (NCBI): domain Bacteria; kingdom Bacillati; phylum Actinomycetota; class Actinomycetes; order Kitasatosporales; family Streptomycetaceae; genus Streptomyces; species Streptomyces sp. NPDC059455. Next base: position 9,251 of record NZ_JBHYVB010000105.1, on the reverse strand, counting down.
TGCGGCTGGTGGTGCCCGCATCGGCCCGTCATCGCACCGTTGGGGCCCGGCCTGCCATGGCGTGTGCGGATACACCGACGGTCCGCCCGGCACGTGTATCTGTGGTGGCGGTGGCGCTGTGAGCGTACGTCCCCGTCTGCTGCCGTGGCCCGGTCCCGCAGGGCAGCGGTGTTATCTGGTCTCCGATGCGGACAGCACGGGCTACCTGTCGAAGCTGGCTGACGAAATGGAAGCGGTTCAGCTCCAGATGGGCACTGAACTCATCGGCCACGCCCGCCTGATGCTCAGCGACCGGAAAGCGGACGCTCGAGAGCTCCGCTACCTCGCGAACCGCCTGATCGAAGCGCTGCAAGACGCTCTCCGGATCTCGGAGAGTCGCGGCGGGCGTATCTCGGCGCCCGACGAGGCCGAGAGCGACGGAGCGGCTCGCACGGATGAGGGGGCGCAATGAGTGAGGTGCCAGGAGGCTGGCAGGTCGGTCCGGCCCCGGGGCGCGGTCTGCGCCCTGCAAAGGGCGGCCTGCTTGAGCTGCCGCTTCACGTGCTCCGGCCCGGTCGCACGTCTTTGGCGTCGCTGGTGCTGACGGTGGTGGAAGCGGAGCAGTTGCACGCCGCCTTGTGTTACGCACTCGGCGACGAGCCTGCACCCGAAGACGCGCCGGAGTGCCGTCAGCCGGTCCGTTATCCAGGTGGCCGACAGAAGTACTGAGGCCGCGCGGCGGAATCCCACTCGGGTCGTCCGTGTCCGTTTGGGGCTTGCGAGTCCGTTCGGAGCGCCTGCTGCGTAGGGTCGGGGCCAGGAGATCCTTGGAGTGGGAGGTATGGGGATGGCTGGAGTGCCGACGGGGGTTGTGGCTGCGGGTGGGTTGGTTGGGGGGTATGGCGTGGCTCGGTGGACCAAGCGGCGGCCCTTGGGTGGGGTTGCCCTGGCCGCTGCGGGGGCGGTGGCCGCTCGGGGGTGGCGGGAGAAGGCGGGGAACGGGACCGCCGCCGCGCTCAGTGCGGCATACGTCGCCGCATTCGCCGGGTCGCATCCGCTGGCGAAGAAGATCGGGGCCTGGCCGTCCGTCTTCGCCGTCGCCGGTGGCGTTGCCCTCGCGTCCTGGGCCCTCGCCGATCGGCGGTAGAGGAGCGTAGGGGTCCTCGGGTCTGTGGGCGACTTCGGCGGGCGGGGCTTGTTGCCCGCCCGCCGTCTTGCCGGCCGCTGGACGGTCCGCCGCCCCCGTCCCGTCGCCTTCCGCTCAGTCCTTACGGGCCCGTCCCGCCGTCTTTCGCTCAGTCCTTATGGAGCCCGTCCCGCCCCGTCTTCCCGTCAGTCCGACGCCGACGTCAGCAGGTCCAGTTCCGGCTGGGTCAGCTTGAGGTCGACCGAGGCCAGGAGGGCGGGGAGCTGGTCGGTGGAGCTGGCGCTGGCCAGGGGGGCCACGACTGTGGGCTGGGCGAGGAGCCAGGCCAGGGCGACCGTGGCGGGCTCGGTGCGGTGGTTGGCGGCTACGTCGTCCAGGGCGGCGAGGACCTTCTGGCCGCGCTCGGTCTCCAGGTGCTTGGCGGCGCCCGTGGAGCGGGGGCTGTCGACGGCCGTACCCGGGCGGTACTTGCCGGTGAGGAAGCCGGACGCCAGGGAGTAGTACGGGATCGTCGCCAGGTCGTGGCGGGCGGCGACCTCGGACAGCTCGCCCTCGAAGGTGTCGCGCGAGACCAGGTTGTAGTGCGGCTGGAGGGCGACGTAGCGGGCCAGGTTCTCCCGGGTGGAGAAGGTCAGCTGGGCGTCCAGGCGGTCCGCGCCGATGTTGGACGCGGCGATCTCGCGGACCTTGCCCTCCCTGACCAGCTCGTCCAGGGTGGTGATGATCTCCTCCACCGGCACCGACGGATCGTCGTAGTGGGTGTAGTAGAGGTCGATGTAGTCGGTGCGCAGCCGCTGGAGGGATTCCTCGACGCCCGATTTGATGGCGGACGAGGTCAGGCCGCGTGGCTCCGGGGAGCCGGCGCCCACCTTGGTGGCGAGGACGATGTCGGAGCGGTTGCGGCGGGAGGCGAACCAGTTGCCGAGGATGGTCTCGGACTCGCCGCCCTCGTTGCCCGGTACCCAGACGGAGTAGACGTCGGCGGTGTCGATGAAGTTGCCGCCGGCCGCCACATAGGCGTCGAGCACCCGGAAGGACTCGGCCTCGTTCGCGGTCCAGCCGAAGACGTTCCCGCCGAGAGAGAGCGGGAATACGGACAGATCACCGATCTTCTGTGTGTTGTCAGCCATACGTTTTTACAACGGCTGGCTGGGCGGGGTTGTTCCGGCCTGTCGTTCCCGTGTGTTGTTCCCGCGTGCGTTCCTGAGGGCCGGCCCCCGGCGGCCCTCGTCGGGACGTAAACCGGCGGCCCTGGCGTCAAGGGGGGAGAGAGCGCCAGGGCCGCCGGGGTATCAGGGGTTCAGCCCGTGCTGGCGCAGCCAGGGCATCGGGTCGATCGGCGAGCCGCCGCCCGGCCGGACCTCGAGGTGGAGGTGCGGGCCGGTCACATTGCCGGTGGCGCCGACGCGGGCGACGACGTCGCCCGTCGACACCTTGCCGGAGGTGACGACCATCGACGACAGGTGGCAGTACCAGATCTCGGTGCCGTCGCTCAGGGTCAGCACGATGCGGTAGCCGTACGACCCGGCCCAGCCCGCCTGGGTGATGGTGCCGCCGTGCAGCGCCTTGACCGGGGTGCCGGTCGGGGCGGCGAAGTCCTGGCCGGTGTGGTCGGCCGACCATATGTCGCCCGCCTGGCCGAAGCTGGCGGTCAGGGTGTACGAGCCGACGGGGAGGGTGTACGCGGCGGCGAGTTTGGCCTGGCGCTCGGCCGCGGCCTTCTTCTCGGCCGCCTCCTTCGCCCGCTGCTCGGCGGCTCTCTTCTCCGCCGCTGCCTTGGCCTTCCGCTTGGCGGCCGCCTCCGCGGCCTGGTCGGCGGCCTTGCCCGCGGCGGCCCTGGCGTCCTTGGCCGCCGCCTGCGCCGCGGCGGTGCGACTGTCCTCGTCCGCCGCGTTCTGCTGGTTCTCGGCCTGCTGGAGGATGCGGGCGCGGAGCGCCTCGCCCGCGTCGGTGGTGCCGCGCTGCTCGTCCTCGCTGGTCAGACCGGCCTGGGAGAGCGGGGCGGCGGCGGTCTGCGCGCCGCTGCTGTCGTCCGACGCCCAGGAGCCGATGCCCGGCAGGTCCTTGGCGGCGGGCAGGCTGGCCTTGACCTCATCGGCGACATGGCCGAGGTCCGGCATGGATATGGGGAGCGCGGGACGGTCCTTGGCGCTGGCCATACCGCCCGCACCGACCGCCGCGATCACGCCGACCCCGAGGACGGCGCCGCTGCGCGCCATGGTTCCGCCGCGCTGTTTGGCCACGCGGTGCCGGCCGCGTACGGGAGCGATGGACTCCTCGGTGGGGTTCCACTCCTCCCAGGTCTCGGCCTCGAATCCGGCACCCGGGCCCTCGGAGGCGCCCTCATCCGCAAAGCGGTCGTCGGGGCCGAACGCGTAAGGGTCGTCGGGGCCGAACGCGTAGGGGTCGTCGGGGGCGAATCGGCCGTCCCCTGAGCTCATCCCGCCGCCGGCATCGAAGCCGGGGCCGTAGGCGGTGGCGGTCCCCAAACCGCCTCCCCGTGTGCGATACGGGGCTTCGTCCAGGACAGACCTGTTGGACGCCACGGAGGCGCACTCCTTTCCTTCCTTCTCGCCTACCGGGTTAGCTGACGGGTTCGGAGCAGGAAGGTCTCCTACGGGTCAGGTTCGACCCGATTCACCCCAAGGTTGTTGGTTCCCCGGTTCCCTTGGTGCTGCGGTACTGCCTCTGTGCGTATGGGATTCGGCGACGGCGCACGGTGCCGCCCTTGCGACGGTTGTGACGACCGCGCTGCGTTATCGAACGTTAATAGAGAGCGCGATGTGATTCCAAGCTGTTCCGAGGAATCCGCGCACCTTTGGCATGAACTTAGCACTCAAGAACGGACAGATGGGGGCGAGTCGACGCACGGGGCAAGAGTTGGCAAAACAGCGCACGGATCGATCGTGCGTCAATTGTTATGCAGAGGGGGCTCGGTCGGTTACGCACGGTGTGCGGTGCGCATACCTACGGCGGGGTGGGGTTCGCCCCGTCGTACGCCCCGTCGTTCCCCCCACCGTTGTCCCGTCCGCTGTCCCGCCCGTTGTCCCGTCCGCTGTCCCGCCCGTTGCCGCGGGCCGGGGTCCGACGGACCGCCAGCAGCGCCATGTCGTCCGGCGTCCCGCCACCTGTATGGCGCTCGACATCGGCCACCAAGGCGTCCAGCAGCTCCTGCGGACCGGCGAAGCGGCGGCCGCGCAGCCGCTCCTCCGGGTCATAGAACTCGCCATGGCGGTCCCGGGCCTCCGTCACCCCGTCCGTGAACAGCAGCAGCGTCTCGCCCTCCGCGAACGCCAGCTCCATCACCCGGTCCGGCCAACCCGCCAACTCCCCCATCCCCAGCGGCAGCGCCGGCACCTCCGGCTCCAAGGCGCGCACCGCGCCGCCCTCCTCCAGGAGCAGCGGCGCCGGATGGCCGCGGTTGATCAGCCGCAGGGTGGAGTCGCCGCGCGGAATTTCGGCCACTACGGCCGTCGTGAACCCCTCGACCACCTCCAGGTCGGCCCGCCGGGCGCCCTCGCGCCGCAGCGCCCGCTCCAGGCGGCCCACGAGCGCCTCCAGGGTCGTCTCCTGCTCCGCGGCCTCCCGGAAGCAGCCCAGGAGGATCGCCACGACCTCCACGGCCCCCAGCCCCTTGCCGCGTACGTCCCCGACGGTCAGCCGTACGCCGTGCGGGGTGTCCTGGACCGCGTACAGGTCACCGCCGATCGCCGCGTACTTCTCCGCCGGTACGTAACGCGCGGCGATCTCCAGCCCGGCGAGCCGGGCGGGCGGCGCGGGCAGGACGGCGCGCTGGGCCGCCTCCGCGACACCGCGCGCCGAGGCGAGCCGGTGGTGGCTGCGGCGTACGACGCGGTTGATCACCACGGCCAGCACGGTCACGGTCGCCACCGTGATGATCTCGGTGGCCGCCTGGGTCGGGTCCCTCACCCCGTGGAACTCCGCCAGCAGACAGGCGGTCAGGACGGCGACGACGGCCGTGACGATGGTCTGCCGCAACGGTAAGAGCGCCGCGGCGACCAAGGGGGCGGCGGCGAAGAAGGGGGAGGCGGTGTAGCCGGGCGGGGCGGCCAGGTCGAAGGCGATGCCGCCGAGGACGAGGACGGCGGGCAGCCAGCGGGCCATACGGCGGCCAGAGGCCTCCTTACCGCTCTCCTCGGCCGGAGCGGGCCCCGCGGCGGACCCGGCGGACGCGTCGGCGGCGGCACCGGCCGCGGCGCCGGTGTCGATGAGCGTACGGACGCGGGTGGTGGGGCGGCGGGCGAGCGGGCGGCTCAGCCGGGGCCAGGCCGTACGCCGCTCCGTACGGCCCTCCGTACGGGCGCCCGTACGAGCCCTGCTCCCTCGCACCCGCACCGGCTTCTCTCGCTTCCCTGGTCCGCGTCCCGCCGCCGTCACAGCGGCACGGCGTCACCGTCGTCACGGTGCCGCCGTCGTCACCAGGCTTCCGGCTGACGGGCCGCCAGGCGAGCCGGTGTCGGCCAAGCGGGTGCTCGGCGCCGTACGCGGGCGTCTCGCGCCCCCACGCATGCGGGAGGTGCGGGCGGCGCCAGGACCGCGACCGGCGGGGTGCGGAGGGGCCGCAGGCTGGCTCGGGCGGGCTACGGAAGCGTCAGATACCGCGTACGTCAGCGGTGGACGCCCAAACCGCGTGCGTCAGAGGTCGACGCCCAGCGCGCGGGCGTGGCGGTCGGCCGCGAGCTCCGCCGAGACCTCGTCGAGGTACACCTCGCATACCAGCCGGCCGTCCCGGGTCAGATTGTGCTCCAGCTCCCACAGCACGATCTCGTCCCCTCCAGTGAGGAGGAAGGCGTGCTCGTAGAAGCGGCACCAGGTCGCGTCGGGACCGCCGGAGCGGCGCCGGGGCTTGGGCGCGAGGGCGATGTCATGGGCGAACGCGGTGGCCAGCAGCCGCTCGGTCTCCTCGCCCGGACGGTCGGGGTTCTCCGCGCGGCGCAGGACGCGACGGGCGTGGTCGGCCGAATTGTCGGCCACATACGCACGGGAGGTCTCCACCGGCTCGGCCGTGTGCAGCAGCTGGTCCGGGAGCCACAGCGGTAACCCGTCGAGCTCCTCCCAGCGGGCGCCGCCGAGGCGCTCATGGACGCGGCGCTCGGCCAGCGCCAGGGCGTCCTCGTCCGCGTAGAGCTCGTACAGCGGGCGGCCGCCCTCGCCCGTGTTGTGCTCCAGTTCCCACAGCAGCAGGCTGCTGCCGTCGGGGAGCAGGAAGACATGCCGATAGGTGCTGTACCCGAGCTGGCCGCACCGCTCATTGCACTGCCGGCAGGACCGCAGCTCGGACTGGTGCATCAGGGCGCTCCGCGCCCGGGCCAGCACCGCCTCGTCGATCTCGAAGCCGTTCTGCGCACGGGCGAGCAGCCCGTCCATCAGCTCGGCAGGGGTCCCTTCCCCTCGTGAGTGCCCCATGTCTCTCCTCCCGCCTCCCGGCGTAGATTCGCCGCGCCCCCCGGGCGACCACTTCGCGCACTTAGCGTAGCGGCGTGAACACGCGCCGCGCTGCGGTTCGGCGAAGCTGTCGGTGTGACTGTGCCTCACTCACTCCTGCGTCGTAGAGCCTGGATGTATCACTCGTCCGACCGGTCGAACAAGTCCGTGGGCAGGGGGCAGGGTGACCCGGCCGTTCGACGTGGGGCCATCGGCGCTCCACTGCCCCGCCACCACACCGTCACCACACCGTCATCGCCCCGCCGTTGCCCGGCTGTTGCCCGGCCGTCGAGCGTCCGGAAGCGGGCCCCGCGTCTCCGCCTCGCCACCGCCCCACCGCGGCCCGGCAGCCGCCCTCCTCCGCTCCTCATAAAAGGGATTCAGATTCCGCTGGGCCAAATGGAGCTCGCATTGGTCCCCCTTAGCGGGATTCTCGGATAACACGCCCCGGAAGAGCCGCACTATGCCGGACGGGTGAAGCTGACTGGCGGCCCGAAGCCTTAACTGATGAGCTTCGTTGTGTCATGCGTCCGTGAATTCGCGGAGCAACCCAGACGGAGGATTTAAGTGAACATCGGCAAGAAGGCAGTTCTTCTGACCGCGGCCGCCGGCGCTCTGGTCATCGGTGGCGCGGGCGGTGCCCTGGCCCAGAACGACGACTATGTCTACCAGGGCAACCACTGTGACACGGCCACCGGTGCCACCAGCAACCTCGGCGGCGCCGCCGCCACCGGCGACATCAACCTCGGCTCGGACTGCGTCAACTTCACCAACAGCAGCGGTTCGGTCTACCAGGGCAACGACTGCGACACGTCCACCGGCATCACGCTGGTCACCGGCGCCGCCGCCCCGACGGGCGACACCAGCATCGGCTCCAAGTGCGCGAACATCGCCGTCGACGACACCCCCTGAGTCGCTGACCCTTTCATGGTGTTCCCGCCCGCGGTAACACCATGAGGCATCCCCCCGTTGGGAATCGGGGGGGGGGGGGGGGTGTTTTTGGGGGGGGGGGGGAT